>JAFAVZ010000566.1 GCA_019242175.1 Acidobacteriota bacterium | reverse complement strand
GGTGAAGAGCGGCTCGAAGATGTGGCGCAGCGTCTCTTCGCTCATCCCCACGCCGTGGTCCTCGACCGCGATGTGCAGATGCGCGCTCGGATCGCGCACCACGCCATAGCGCATCTCCTCTCGGCTCTCCACTCCCATCGTCAACGCGATCACGCCGCCGTCGGGCATCGAGTCGCGTGCGTTGAGCACGAGGTTCATCACGATCTGATGCATCTGCGACGCGTCGGCCAGCACCTTCAGGCCGGACGCCGTCACGTGCACGGCGAGCGTGTGGCGGACGCCTAGGATGGAGCGGGCTTCCAGGGCGAAGACGTCGCTCCATTGGCGCACGTCGACCGCGTCGAGCACCGGCTCCGCCGGATTCGTGAAGCGGAGGATCTCTTCAGTGATCCGTTTCCCGCGCTTCACCGACTTGCTGATGTGCTCCAGACAATCGAGGCGCCGTTCGGGCGACTGATCGCGGCGCAGCAGCTCGACGAACGGCGAGATGCCCATCAGCACGTTGTTGAACTCGTGCGCGATCGTTGCGGCGAGGCGGCCGAGGCTCGTGAGGCGGTGCGCTTGTTCGAGTTGGGCTTCGAGCTGGAGGCGCGACGTCACGTCGTTGAACGTCAGCACCGCGCCTTTCACGACGCCGTCGTCGACGATCGGCGCCACGGCGTACTCCACCGGGAAACGCATCACGCCGGCGCGGAAGAACACGTCGTCGTGCACGCGGGCGCCGATGCCGGTCGTGAGCACGCTCTCGATCGCGCAGCCGTTGCAGCGCGGGTGGATGCGCTCGTGCAGGCGCGAGCCGGTCAAATCCTCGACGGAGTCTCCGATCAGCTGTGCGGCGGAGCGATTCACGAGCGTGATCCGTCCTTCGAGGTCGAACGTGCAGATGCCTTCGTCGGTCGACTCCAGCAACAGCTGCAGCTCGCGCGTCACGCGCCGGCTCTCCGCCTCGGAAATCCGGGCCGCCGTGACGTCGCGCGCGAAGCCGTGGATCTCCACGATCTTGCCGTTCTTGATCGTCGCCGCGACCGAGGTATCGACGGTTGCCATGCTCCCGTCCGCGCGGGCGATCTGGTATTCGGAGTGGGCGCGCACACCCCGTTTCACATCTTCGAAGCGGAGCCGGGCGCGCTCGCGTTCCGAGGGATCGAGAATGTCGGTGAAGTGGCGGCCGAGCGCCTTCGAGGCGTCGTGGCCGGTGATCCGTTCGAATGCCGGATTGACCGAGGTGATCACGCCTTCCTGATCGAGCGTGAAGATGATCTCCGTCGCCCCTTCGATCACGTTCCGATACCGAGCCTCGGAAGCCACGAGCTCCTGCCGCGCAATCTCGCGCTCCCGCGCCTCGGCGAGCACGTTCGCCACGGAGCGGATGAAGTGCGAGTCGTGCGGCGGCAGCGTCTCCGCGTGAGCCGGGGCGTGGAGGACGTTGTCGTTGCCGCCGTCGAGCCCGAGGTTGACCATGCGCTGCGCGCGCTCGAGCAGCTGGACGGAAGATGCGCCGGAGAGCGCCATCTGGCTCAGATCGGCGATCGCTTCCTGCTGCTCGGAGCGCCGTGTGAGCTCGCGCTCGATGGCCACGCGGTCGGTGATGTCCTGCACGTAGCCGACGACCTTTTCCGGCGCGCCGTTTTCGTCGCGGACGATGCGCGCGCGCTCGTGAAGCGTACGCACGTGGCCGTCGGGTCGGATGATGCGGTACTCGATCTCCTCGGGCTGCAGGCTGCGCCGGGCATCCTCGAAGATCGCGATCGTGTCTTCCTTGTCGTCGGGATGCATCAGGTTGCGGACGACTTCGATGTCCGGCTGCCCGACTTCCAGGCCGTGGATGCGGAAGATCTGGTCGGACCAGCGGCGCTCGCCGGTGCGAAGGTCGAGCTCCCAGCTGCCGAGGCTTGCGATCTCCTGCGCGTCGGCGAGTTGGGCCTCGCGATTGCGTAATTCTTCGATGCCCTCGTTCTTCTCCGTGATGTCGTTCGCGACGCGAACGTAGCCGATCAGCTCTCCATCCGGACCGAAGATGCCGCCGGCGGTGACGGCGGCCATGAACTCGGTGCCGTCTTTGCGCATGAGCTCCATGTCGCCGGACCAGCCTTCGCCGCGCCGCAGCTGATCGAGAATTTGCGTGACCTGCGCTGCCGAGGTAGCCGCGGGCGCGATCTCGCTCACGATCCTTCCGACCGCCTCCGCCGCGGTCCAGCCATAGAGCTGCTCGGCGTAGCGATTCCAGTAGGTGATTCGGCGATCGAGGTCCGTGGCCAGCACGGCCTGTTCGACGGAGTCGAGGAGATGCGCCTGCAGGTACAACTTCTCCGCGGCGGTGCGGCGCTCGGTGATCTCCTCGACCATCGCGATGTAATGCTCGATCGAGCCGTCCAGGCGCCGGGCGGAGGAGACGGTGATCTCGATCCAGCCGCTGCTGCCGTCGCGGCGGAGGAACGAGCGTTCGGTGGTGAACTCCTGATTGCCGCCGACGATGAGGTCGCGATAGAGGTCGGAGTCGGGGGCGAGCAGCTCGCCGCGCGTCCAGCCGGTGATGCGGCAGAAGCGTTCGTTGACGTCGCTCCAACGGCCGTTCTCGTCCATCACGACCATGCCCATCGGCGCTTGCTCGAAGATCGCGCGGAAGCGTTCCTGCGTTGCGCGGAGCGAGTCTTCGAGCTGCTTGCGTTCCTTGCGGAGCGCGGCTTCCTGGAGCTCGCGCTTCACGGCCGGGCCGAGCCGCGCGAGGTTGTCTTTCATCACGTAGTCGGCGGCGCCGGCGCGCATCGCGTTCACGGCCGCTTCCTCGCTCATCGAGCCCGAGACCATGATGAACGGCGTGTCGGCGACGGCTTTCTTGACCATCTCCAACGCGCGGACGCCGCTGAAGCCGGGGATGGAGAAGTCGGAGATGATCAGCGGCCAGGGCCCGTCGTCCAGGGCCGTGGCGAGCGCGCGTTCGTCGTCGACACGGACGATCTCCGGCGTCCACCCACCGCGCCGCAGCTCGGCCGCGATGAGCGAGGCGTCGTCCTCGTCATCCTCGATGAGGAGCACCCGGGGCAAAGTCATCCTGCGCCTCCCAGAGTGAAAAAGAACGTGGCCCCCCGGCCAGGCTCTGCCTCTGCCCAAATGCGTCCGCCGTGCCGATGTACGATTCGCTGGACGATTGCCAGCCCGATTCCGGTGCCGTCGAACTCCGCGGGGGAGTGGAGGCGCTGGAAGGCGCCGAAGAGCCGGCCGGCGTATTGCGGGTCGAATCCGACGCCGTTGTCGCGCACCAGGAACGGCCCGTCCACCTGCCGCACTTCGATGTGCGCGTGCTCGACCTTACTCGTGAATTTCCAGGCATTTCCGAGGAGATTCGTGAGCGCGACGCGGAGGAGCTGGACGTCTGCCATCGCCGTGAGATCGGGCTCGATCTCGACGAGCACCTGCCGCTCCGGATCGTGCTCCCGCAGCTCGGCGACCACCTCCTGCGCCAATTTGGTGACGTCCACCTCCCGAAGCTGGATCTCGAACCGCGCGACGCGCGAAAGGCGCAGCAGGTCGTCGATCAGCGTGCCCATTTTCTGGCTGCCGGCCCGGATGCGCTTGAGGTAATGGCGTTGCTCGTCGTCGAGCGGCTGCGCGCCCGCGTGCTCCAGCAACTGTCGGCTGAAGCCATCGATCGCCCGCAGCGGCGCGCGGAGGTCGTGGGAGACGGAGTAGGAAAAGGCTTCCAGCTCCGCGTTCGCGTGCGCGAGCTGTTCCGCGAGCTGGGCCAGATCGCGCTTCTTCGTGTTCGTGGTTTCGCCGAGGCGGGCTTTGAGGACGTCGAAGGCTACGCGGAGCTCGTTCTCCGCGCGCTGCCGGCGGCGATCTTCGTAGTGCAGATGGCGCGACGTCCAGATGACGGCGGCCGAGATGCCGATGATCGTCGCGGAGACGATGAGCGCGACGCCGTAGCGCGCGTCGTAGTACTCGCGCAGCTCGCCCTGCAGCCGCAACCAGCCGAACGCGATCGGAAGGAAAACGCCGGCGGCGAAGAGGCGCCGCGCCTGATGTCCGCCTTGCGACCGGGCGAAGAGGACGAAGACCCAGGTTTCTTCCGCGCGGGAGACGAGCAGCGCGGCGGCGAGGAGGAGGATCCCGATCTCGTCCAACGGCACGATCTTCGTGTCGCCGTAGATCGCGGCGATGACGTCGATGAGGGAGAGCGCGGCGGCGGCGGATGCCGAGATCTCGAAAACGAAAGGCAGCCAGCCGATGACGATCATGGCGATGGCGGCGAGGATGAAGTCCGGATCGCGGTGGGAGAGGAGGCCGACGGTGAGGCAGGCGACTCCGAGCAGACGAACGGCGAGAAGGAGCCATCCGCGGAACGCGGGACGCTCGCTACTCAACGCAGTTGTCGACATCCGGCTTGCGGAGCAACCTGGGCTTCGAGAACGATAATTCCGGCCTGGATGGCCGTGTTTCGCGCTATTCGCCTTCGTTCGGGTCGACCGTCGCCGCGGCGGTGAGCTCGTCGGACGCCGCCGTGTAGGCCGGTCCCTCCGTCACCTTCACCCACTCGTTCACGAGGTTCTTCGTGCCGAAGACGGCCAGCTTCTCCATCAGGAACTCGAACTTCGCCTCGAGGTCGCGCACGATCGGGCCCTTGGCCTCTTCAGGCATATCCCACAGCCGGCGCTTGAACGGGCCGAGCGCTTTCTTGCGCGTC
>JAFAVZ010000198.1 GCA_019242175.1 Acidobacteriota bacterium | reverse complement strand
AGCCTCGGCCTTGATGACGCGGTCCGCGATCTTGCCGTCCGCGGCGATGGTGCGAATGACGGTGGCGCCCGGCTCGATCGGCGTTTCGTCGAGAACCTGGCTCCCCGCGGCGTCCCCGTGAACGCTGGTGATGCGCGGAAGGGCGGCCGGCGGCGCAGAGAGAGCTGCCGCGAGCAGGAGGGAGATCATGGGAGCGGGAAGCATGGGACCGAAATCATAATAACCGATCCTGCTCGCTTCCCGCGGCGGCGACCCATGCTCAGTCGCCGCGGTTCCGTTCCCGGAACGTCGCCACCTTCGCTTTGTTGCCGCAGCCGGCCATCGAGCACCACTTGCGATGTCCGGAGCGCGAGGTGTCGACGAAGAGGATCGCGCAGCCTTCGCCGGAGCATTGGCGGATGCGATCGCGCATCGCACCGCTGAGCAGGTCGATGCCGGCGCGCGCGAGCAGTGCGAGCAGCGACGTGGCGGCGACGTGGGTCCAACGTAGGCCGTTTTCTTCGAGCTGCGGCACTGGCGTCTCCGCCGCGGCGTGCCGATTGACGATGCGGCGATCGGCGTCGCTCCCCGCCTTGCCGCGCGCACGAGCGCGGGCGAGCTCGTAGAGCGCCTCGCGCAGTTCGCGCGCGCCGACGAGGTCATGCTCGGCGACGCGCACCGCTTTTTCGGTGAGCCCGGCGGCGACGAACCAGCGCCCGAGGTCGCGCGGCGTCGCGAGCAGTTCGCGTGGCTCGGCGCGCAGGCGGGCGGCGAGCGTGGCGGCGAAGTCGAGCGGGAGGCTGCCGCCGCGGAATTTGAAGCCGTCTCGCACCTCAGTCATCGGGATCATCGTAACCCGTTTGACAAGTTACTGGATCGCGCGTAACCTCACGAACAGGTTACAGAAAACAATGATGGATCAACGGGCAACGGATGTTTGCCGACTTCGCCGATCGCGCGCCGGCGCCCCGCGTAGGCTCGCCCGACGATCAAGCCGACGCCGTGCTCTTCGCCATGACCCAATTCGTTCTTGACCGGCGCCGTCCTTCCCATCGACGGCGGCGCGTTGCTAATCTAAGACGGGCACGGCCCGCTGCGTTTGTTGGCCAAGCCCTCACGAGGTTCGTCGTACTCGCCGGCCCTGGCGAAAGGAGAAAATCACATGACGCACGCCCTGCTCGCGCTCCTGTTCACGCTCTCGCTCCACGCGCAACGCTCGCCGCTCGCCGGCACGTGGCGTCTCACCGGCGCGGACGAGATCCGTCCCGACGGCTCGATCGTCGAGCCTTACGGCGCGAACGCCGAAGGGCTGCTGATCGTCGACGACGGCGGCCGTTACTCGCTGCAGATCTTCCGTCCCGATCGCCCGAAATTCGCCTCGGGCGACAAGCAGAAAGGCACGCCGGCGGAGTACGAGGCGGCGGTGAAGGGGATGAGCTCGCACATCGGCGTCTGCAGCATCGAGAACGGGCAGTTGTTGTTCCGCATCGAACGCGCGTCGTATCCGAACTGGGAGGGGACGACGCAACGCCGCGCGTATCAGCTGCAAGGCGACGAGCTCTCGTACGAGATTCCGCCGAGTGCGACGGGCAATGGCACGATCTCCCGTTCGCGCTGGAAACGCGTGAAGCCGTAGCGTCGCTCACGCGAGCCAGGGCGGCTGCCAGAAGATCAGCGTCAGGCCGTTCGGATCGCGCACGCTGAACTGGCGGCCGCCGTAGAACGGCGTGTAGAGGTCCTCTTCGAACGGCGCACTCGGATAGCGTGCCAGCGCCGCATAGAGATCGTCGAGGCGATCGGTGTAGAGCCACAGCTTCACGTCCCGCGGGCCGGAGGTGCCGCCGGGGCTGAGCGTCAGCTCGGCCTCGCCGAGCGTCAGACGCGCGAAAACGAGATCGCCGGAGTCTTCGTAGCGATCGTGTGTCGTGAAGCCGATCGATTCGTACCACGCCACGGTCGCGCGCACGTCATGCACCCAGAACATCGGGGTGCTCTTCTTCACCGCTGCGGGATCTACTTGCCCGTCTGCGACGGCAGGAGGCTCTGCCGCGCCGGCAGCGCGCAGGATGCGGATCGCTTCGTCGTCGCGGCGAAGCAGCGCGATCGCGAGCGGCGTGCGGCCGCGGTCGTCCGGCGCGTCGACGTCCGCGCCGAGATCGAGGAGGACTTGGAGCATGGCATAGTCCGGCGCGCCGGCGAGAAAGCCGAGGCCGTCGGGAGGAACGAACGCGGCGTGGACGGGCGTTTGCGCGTTCTCGAACCGCGAACGGCGACGCAGCAGCTGATCGGGATCGTCCTCCACCAGCTTCTGCACGAGCTCCCGATCGCGGAGCGCCATCGCGGAGAAGATGTGATGGCGCGCGCCGCGCGCGAGGAGCAGCTCGATCACCGCCTCGTTGCCGATACGCGCCGCCCAACCGATCGCGTCGCCTTCATGCAGATCGCCGTGGCCGTGAACGTCCGCGCCGGCATCGAGCAACGCACGAACGCTTTCCAGCGAACCGTTCGCCGCGGCGTAATGAAGCGGCGTGGCGCGGTCGCCGGTGTCGCGCAGATTCGGATCGGCGCCATGCTCGAGCAACAAACGCACGGCGTCGGGATGCTTGGCCGCGAGATGCAACGCCGTGCTGCCGTTCGTCAGTGTTTCGCGCGCGAGCGAAGGATCCTCCGCGAGCATTGTGCGCATCGCATCCGGATCGCCATCGGTGCAAGCACGCGCGAAAGCGGCCACATGCGGCGCGCGCCGCAAATCCACCTCGGCCTTCAATGCGCGCCAGTTCGTAAATCCATAATCGCGTGCGACGGCGAACTGTGCATCGGCCAGCTTCGCCGCGGGATCATTCGCGCGCAATCGGGCGAGCCGCTCCTTCGCCAGCTTCTTCAAATACTCGTAAGACGTTTTTTCAGGGAGTCGAAGCGACATGAGACACCTTCTTTCCATTGAGCGCCCGGTGTCCGCGGCTCACGGGCAGGAAGTCAGAGGTGTCTGACGATTTCGACGATTGGTGCGGGTGGGTTCGACCCTTTACGCGGACCGTGAGCCGCCCGTGCTCGGCTCGTTGATTCTAACCGACAAAAGCTTGAGTAAAATGGGTCTGCGGAATGACGGACATCGAAGAGGACATCGGACGCAATCTCCGGCGCACAAGGATCTCCCGGCGCCTCACACTGGAAGAAGTCGCCCATCAGGCCGGCATCAGCGAAGCCGCACTGTCTCGCATCGAGACGAGTAAACAACGGCTGGACGTGGCGCTCTTGCGCAAGCTCGCCCACATCCTAGAAGTCCCGGCGAGCAAAATCCTCGGCGAAGAGTCGCCGGCCACCCAGCGCGAGAACCGCGAGATGGTCATGAATACCCATCGCGCGGAGCGCCTGCAGCTGCACGATCGCGTCAACGATCTGCTCGAGACGATCGAGCTCTTGCAGGGCGAATTGAGGAAACTCTCGCGCAACGTCGATCGAAAAGGCTCGGATCGGTAGTCAGCGAAAACTCAGGGGTTTCCCCGAGCGACGCCTCGCTGGTTCGGGGTCAATGCTGCACCATGGCCAGGACCGGAAAGAAGTCACCGAAGAGTTTTCCGGCATTGCTCGTTCCGGATTCTCCGCTGACGAGAGGGGGATCTCTCGTCCCGATTTCGTCGACCGTACGCTCCGCACTTTCATTTTCCGACACCCTCGAACGCTTCGTCGACAACATCAAGGCGTATCAGCGGATCGTAGCGACTTCCGCGTCCGGCGACAGCGAGCTCTTGCTGCGCAGCGAGATCCGGCGGACGTTTCGCGAGCTCGCGGTCGCATTGTCGAGCCTGGCGGCAGTCGCCCCTACACAGAACCAGGCGACCCTCTATCGCGCCGCGGCCGCCGTCGCGGAACGCATCGCCTTTCGCCAGCCCGAGGCTGGCGAGTGGACTCACTGACGGCGCAGCCAGCCTTGCGCAAGTGCGAAGCGCACCAGCTCCGCGCGGCTCGTGATCTCGAGTTTCTGCAATCCGTTCGTCTTGTGCGTTTCCACAGTCTTCACGGTGATGCCGAGGAGGCCGCCGATTTCCTTGTTCGTATGGCCGTGGGCGACCATCGACAGCACCTCGAGCTCGCGCGCGGTCAGATCGGCCGATGACTCGCCGCGAATGGGCTGCGCATTCGCGCTCAGTCGATTCGTGGCGACCCCAGGATCGAGATACGTCCCGCCGTTCGCCACGGTGCGAATCGCCGTGAGCAACGCGCTCGCCTCAGTCTGCTTGAGCACATAGGCGCTCGCGCCGCTCTGCAGCATTTGCTGCACATACGCCTTTTCGGAATGACGCGTGAGAACGACGATCTTCGCAGTGGGCTGGCTCGCGCGCAATTCGACCGCAACGTGATGGCCGTTGAGGTCGGGCATCGAGACGTCGAGCACGATGACGTCCGCCCCGCCCGCCCGTTCGATCGCATCGGCGGCCTCGCGTCCGTTCGCGATCTCACCGATCACCTGCATGTCCGACTGCGAGTCGACGAGCAGGCGCAACCCTTCGCGCAAAATGCTGTGATCGTCGATCAGAAACACACGCGTCGACATGGACTTCAGGACTGCACTGAACGAACCAGATGCACGGTCTGTCCGGTGCGGATCAGGCCGGCGCGAACGACCGTCGCGTAAACGCCGGCGAAATTCGCGTTTTGCCGCACGACCGCTTTCATTACTCGCGGATCCTGCGCGCCGCTGTCGGGATCGAGATTGATCATCGCACAGCGCTCGTCGCGCATCGTGACGCTCACTGCTGCTGCGTCCGGTTCATCCCCGAACACGATCGTCGCGCCCACCCAGCGATCTTCCAGAAACGGCTCCTCGGCGTAAGTGTCGAGCACGACATTCGCGCGCATGCGGCGGCGGTCGAGCTCGATGCCAGCCTCGCGTCCGATGGTGTCGATGGTGATGAGGCTGATGAGCGAGAGGTGCGCGTCGTCGAAGATGCCGTTCTTGAACATCATCAGCTCGACGTCGTGGCCGGAGCGGTTGCGGATCTCGTCGCGCAACTCGTGGCTGCGCAGCTCGAATTCGGCGCCGGACGGCGTGCGCACGTACGTCGGCAGCGGCTCGCCCTTGACGTCTTCGAAACCGCCCGGCTGATAGGTCACCATCTGAGGAAAACGGCCGGCGGTGAGGAAGGGAAACGCCGTCGGATCGCCGACGCGGCGAAAGGCGAAGCGTCGATCGCCGGCGATGCCGTGCAGGCCGAGGAGGGCGGAGTCGGTCGACGAGCCGGCCATCGACTTGACCGGATAGCGAACGAGCTCCGCGACGCGGCCGATCGCCGTCATTGCTTCAATTCGACCACGAGCAGATGGATCGTCGTGGTGCCGATGTTCTCCGCCCAATGCGTCAACGGCTCGCGATAAACCGTCTGCCCCGCGGTGTACGTCGCCTCGGTCGTCTTGCCATCCGGCGTGTGGCTGCGGACCTTCCCGCTGGTCAACACGTAGACGATCGTCGCCGGATGCGAGTGCAACTGCTCCTTGTCGCCCGGATGCAGCACCGCTTCGAAGACGCGCACCTTCTCATTTTCGAGCTTCACCGTGATGGTCTTCGGATTGACCTTCGCCGCGTCTTGCGCAGACGCGGCGAAGGCAAAGCAGGTGACGGCGAGTGCGAGCGCGAGGGTCCTCATCGCCCCGCCTTGGCGATCATCGGCGCGAAGTAGCCGTCGTACCAATCGGGCGCGCCGGTTTTCATGTGCTCGATCATGCCGCCGGCGACTTTTTCCACGTTGCCGAGGGCCTTCGGATTCTTCTGGACCTCGCGCACTTCGGGGAGCATCACGCGGACCTTCTCCCACATGAAGAGCATCTCCATGTTCGAGGCGTAGAAGAGCTCCGCGTTCAAGGCGCCGCTCGTGACGAGCGACGCCGCCATCTCCCAATACGTCGTGACCATGCGATACGAGGCATTCTCTTCGCTGCCCGGCGGGCAATGTTTCAACCACTCCTCGCGCGACTGGAACTGCGGCGCGGTGCCGAACCATTTGCGCGCCTCGCGCATACGCGGCTCGCGGCGAAGTTGGTAGAGCTCGAGGATGAGTTTTGCGTCGTCAGGAGTTGCTTGCTTGTTCATGCGCGGGAACTGTATCGCGAGGAGCAGTTCGCAGCGCGTGGTTCCGCGAGAAGCAGTTCGTAGCTCTTAGCTCGTAGTTCCGAGTCTGAGGAAGGGAGTGGCTCTCGAACAGGAGAACCTCCCTTCCCTGGACTGCGAACTGAGAACTTCGAGCTGAGTACTTCGAATGACGAACTGCGAACCAGGAACTACGAGTTTTCCACCCGTTTCGCATAAACATCCAGCAGCGATCCCCAACCACCCTCGGCGCCCACGCCGGCGCGCATCGCGTCGCCGCCTTCTCCCATCCGTTCGAACGCGCGGTGCTCGAGGTCCACGCGCGTTTTCCCGTCGCCTACCTCTGTGAAGCGCACTTCGACTTCGCTCGACTTGTCCACGTCGGGCTCGTAGCCCCACTGCGCGTTGATCTGCCACGCGATCACGAAGCGATGCGGCGGCTCCCACACGAGCACGTGGCCCCACGGACAATCCGTTCCGTCTTCCTGCTCCGAGTAGCAGCGGCCGCCCACGTGGCCTTCGATCAGCGCGCGCGTCATCGGCGACTTGCCGATGTGATGCGTACGCGGCCACCAGGAATCGAAGTCGGCGGTGAACACCTCGAACGCGCGTTCAGGGCTGGCGGCAACGGTCACGGACCGGCGGACGGAACCATCGGCATCAATCGTCATCTTTCTTCCTCTCGACTCGCGATTTGAACTTTTCGAGGGCCAGGCCCCAGAACTGATCGAAGTAGCTGCGCAACTGTTCGAAGCCGTCCGGATCGATGGCGTAGACGCGGCGCGTGCCGACCGCGGTGTCGGTGACGAGGCGCGCGTGCTTGAGGACGCGGAGGTGTTGGGAGATGGCCGGCCGGCTGACGTCGAAGTGCGCCGAGAGCTCGCCGACCGGCAACGGCCCCTGAATCAGCCGGGCGAGGATCGCCCGCCGGGTGGGATCGCCCAGAGCGTCGAGCTGGCGGTCATGGTAATTCATTGCTTACCGTAAGTTTTAAGTTACGGAAGGCGGCGAGTCAAGGGGTCACGTCGAGAAATGTAGGCGCCGGCTTCAGCCGGCCCGGAACGGCTAGAGCCGGCCCCTACGTTCAAAAGAAAACGGGCGACCCCGAGAGGTCGCCCGTGTTCGCAATAGAAACGTGTGGGAGCTCAGCGAGCCTGAGCGAGGAGGTCGTAGCGGTCGAGGTTCATCACCTTGTTCCACGCGGCCACGAAGTCGCGCACGAACTTCTCCTGCGCATCATCGCTCGCATAAACCTCGGCCAGCGCGCGCAGCTGGGAGTGCGCGCCGAACACGAGATCCGCGGCCGTCGCCGTGTACTTCGCCTGGCCCGACTTGCGGTCCGTGCCTTCGTACACGTTGCCTTCCGTCGACGGACGCCACGCGGTGCCGATGTCGAGCAGGTTGACGAAGAAGTCGTTCGTGAGCGTGCCCGGCTTGTCGGTGAACACGCCGTGTTTCGCGCCGCCGTAGTTGACGCCGAGGGCGCGGAGGCCGCCGACGAGGACCGTCATTTCCGGAGCGGTGAGCTTCAGCAGATTGGCGCGATCGAGGAGGCGCGTTTCCGGCGGCAGCGGATCGTCCGCACGGAAGTAGTTGCGGAAGCCGTCGCCGGCCGGCTCGAGGACGTCGAACGTGTTCACGTCCGTCTGCTCCTGCGTGGCGTCGGTGCGACCCGGCGCGAACGGCACGGTGACCTTGTGCCCGGCCTTGCTCGCCGCTTCTTCGACCGCGGCGCAGCCGCCGAGGACGATCAGGTCGGCCATCGAGACCTTTTTGCCGAAGTCTTTCTGCACCTTCTCCAACGCGCTCAGCACCTTCTGCAGCTTCGCCGGCTCGTTGACTTCCCAATCCTTCTGCGGCGCGAGGCGGATGCGAGCGCCGTTCGCGCCGCCGCGTTTGTCCGTGCCGCGGAAGCTGGCCGCAGACGCCCACGCGGTGGAGACGAGGTCGGTGATCGAGACGCCGGAGTCGAGGATGGCGCGCTTGAGCGATGCGATGTCGCTCTCGCCGATCAGCTCATGATCGACGGCGGGCAGCGGGTCCTGCCACAGCTGCGGCTCCGGAACCCACGGCCCGAGGTAACGGGCGATGGGACCCATGTCGCGGTGGAGGAGCTTGAACCAGGCGCGGGCGAAGGCGTCCGCGAGCTGGTCGGGATTCTCGAAGAAGCGCTTCGCGATCGGCGCGTACGTCGGATCCTCGCGCAGCGCGAGGTCGGTCGTCAGCATCATCGGCGCGTGACGCTTCGCCGGGTCGTGCGCGTCGGGCACCGTGTCCTTCGCTTCCGGATTCTTCGGCGTCCACTGCTTCGCGCCGGCGGGGCTCGTCGTCAGCTCCCACTCGTACTTGAAGAGGTTCTCGAGGAAGCCGTTGTCCCACTTCGTCGGGTTGTTCGTCCAGGCGCCTTCGAGACCGCTCGTGATGGTGTGGCCGCCTTTGCCGCTGGCGTACTTGCTCTTCCAGCCGATGCCCTGGTCTTCGATGCCCGCAGCTTCCGGCTCCGGACCGACGTTGCCCGTGGCCGGCGCCGCGCCGTGGGTCTTGCCGAAGGAGTGGCCGCCGACGATGAGCGCGACCGTTTCTTCGTCATTCATCGCCATGCGGGCGAACGTTTCGCGGATGTCCCGCGCCGCCGCCAGCGGGTCGGGGTTTCCACCCGGCCCCTCGGGATTCACGTAGATGAGGCCCATCTGCACGGCGCCGAGCGGCTTCGCGAGATTGCGCTCGCCGCTGTAACGCTCGTCGCCGAGCCAGGTGTCTTCCGGACCCCAGAAGATGTCTTCCGGCTCCCACACGTCGGGGCGGCCGAAGCCGAAGCCGAAGGTCTTGAAGCCCATCGACTCCATGGCCACGTTGCCGGCGAGCACGAGGAGGTCGGCCCACGAGATCTTCTGGCCGTACTTCTTCTTGATCGGCCAGAGCAGGCGGCGCGCTTTGTCGAGATTCGCGTTGTCCGGCCAGCTGTTGAGCGGCGCGAAACGCTGCTGTCCTTCGCCGCCACCGCCACGTCCGTCGGCGATGCGGTACGTACCGGCCGCGTGCCACGTCATGCGGATGAAGAGCGGGCCGTAATGGCCGTAGTCGGCCGGCCACCACTCCTGCGACGTCGTCATCACGTCGATGAGGTCTTTCTTCAGCGCCTCGACGTCGAGGTCTTTGAACTTCTCGCCGTACTTGAAGTCGTCTTCCATGGGGTTGGAGAGACGGGAGTGGGTGTGGAGCACGGAGAGATCGAGCTGGTTCGGCCACCAGTCCTTGTTCGAGTGGGGCCGGCCCCCCGTCTTGGGCTCGGGAGCTGGGATTGCTGGGTTTTCGCTTTCGCTGACGCTTTTTGTATTTTCCTTGTCAGGCATTTCGCTGCTTCTCCTTCCTGTCTTCGGTCCGAATTTAGACGTTGTCTAACGTGCTGTGAAAAAAAGAGACTTCAGGGTTGGTCGAGACGGCGACGGCCGCGCATCACGACCTGGTAGTCCTCGACTTCGAAGCCCGGCAGCGGCTTCGCGTTGCTCACTTCGATCTCGTTCCACGGGATGTCGTAGATGCGGCCGGATTCTTCGTCGATGAAGTGGTGATGGCGATGGGTGTTGGGATCGAAGAGCACCGAGTCGGGGGCGAGATGCAGCTCCCGCAGGAGGCCCTTCTCCACGAAGAGATGGAGCGTGTTGTAGACCGTGGCCCGGGAGATCATGGGGAAGTTCTCCTGGACGCCGGCCCATACTTTGTCGGCGGAGGGATGTTCGGTGGTGTGGAGGACGTACTCGGCGACCGCGACGCGTTGCGCCGAAGCCTGGATGCCGTGCTCTTCGAGGATGCGAACGACGTCCGGTTTCATGAGTCGCGGATAGATTGATTCTGAGGCTGGACTTTGTCAAGACACACGACGCCCACGCTTCTTCTTTTGCTGTTGATCGTCGGCTGCGGCCGCCGCGCCGCGGAGGTGCGCGTGGGTGCGCATCGCTTCCGGATCGAGGTTCCGCGCGGCTGGCGCGTGCTGCAGCAAGGCTCGCGGGCGGTGGTGCGGGCAGACTCGGCGGAGAAGCAGATCGTCTTCACGGATCTCGGTCCGGCGCGACCTGCGGCGTTTCGCGACGAGATCCGTCACGCGCGCGAATTATGGAGGAGCGGACGCGATGCCGAGGCGTTGACGCTTCTCCGCGAGCTCCCGGTGCGTCGCGAATTGTTCGCCTGGGACGCGGAGCACGAACGATTCCGCTCCTTGTGGGAAACGCTGGCCAGCGCGCCGCGTGGGCAACCGTACGAAGCCGTCGCTGCGACCTTCGACGAGCTGATCGCCGCGGGTCTTCATCCCGCCCCGCTCGACGCCATCGCATCGAGCGTCCCGGCGCGGCTTGGCGAAGACGATCGTTACGAGCAGAAGTCGCTCGACATGCACCGCATCGGTGAACGCGAGGCGATGGCGATCGAGACGTGGCGGAAGCTCTCGCACGTGGATCCGCGGCGCTGTCTCGTCATCCTCGACGGCGACCGCATCCTCGCGATGCATTGCGAGCGTTGCGATGACAAAGCATTCGCGGACGTCGCGGCGAGTCTTCAGTTCGCCGACGCGTCGCGCACGTAGATCGCCTGCGCGCCGGGCCGCGTCCGCGCGCCGATCGCCCACGCGTGCGTCGCATCGAGCACGTGCAGCGCGCGCAGCTCCTCGCCATCGATGTCCGCCTCGGTCGACCATGTGT
Source organism: Acidobacteriota bacterium (assembly GCA_019242175.1). Lineage (GTDB taxonomy): Bacteria > Acidobacteriota > Thermoanaerobaculia > Gp7-AA8 > Gp7-AA8 > JAFAVZ01. The sequence continues at coordinate 2,788 of JAFAVZ010000198.1, read as the reverse complement.
TGCCGCCGTCGCGCGTTCGCAGGATCCACGAACGGCCGTAGTTCGCGAAGAAGCCGACGATCCAGCCGTTCTGTTTGTCGACGAAGCGGATCGCGGCGAGCGTGAGGCCGGGCGTGCGATCGCCGGCGTCGATCACGTCGACCTTGTCGCCGCGCGCAACGCGCTCGAGCTTCGGCGCGGAGCGCACGCCGTCGATGCCGAGGTCTTGCACGGTCCAGGTGTTGCCGCCGTCGATGGTGTGCAGCAGCGTCCCTTCGTCGCCGCAGATCCAGCCGTTCTTTGCGTCGACGAAGAAGATGTCCCAGAAGTCGATGCGATCGCCTTTCGGCACGGGGATGTCCGCGACGTTCCACGAACGTCCGCCGTCGGGCGTCGACATCGCCGTGGCGTATTGGCCGACGGCCCAGCCGCGGTACGCATCGATGAACGCGATCGCGCGACCCTGCAGCTTTCCGTTCGCCATCGCCTTCCAATGCTCTCCGCCGTCGTCGGTCGCGAGCACGCCGTCGAGGCCGACGGCCCAGCCACTCTCGTCGTCGACGAACTCGAGATCGAAGAGCGAGTGCGACGAGCCGCTCCAGCCGCGCACTTCGCCCCAGAGACCTCCGCCGTCGCGCGTCACGTAGACCTTGCCGCCATCGCCGACGGCGACGCCGCGTTGCGCATCGAAGAAGTGCAGTGCGTGCACCTTCACGCCGGTGGCCGTTGGGCTGGAAGAGAGGATGCCGCTCGTGAATTGCCAAGTCTTGCCGCCGTCGGTCGTGCGTCCGATCAAGCCGCCCGGGATGTCGTAGCCGCCGCCGGCGATCCAGCCGCGGTTCGCGTCGACGAAGAAGACGTCGCGAAAATCAGCGGCGGTGCCGAGCGGCGACGGCTTCCAGATGCCGGACCGCGATTCTTTGCCGCAAGCGCAGCAAAGCAGGAGCGCCAGTGCGACGACGGCCGAGCGAACGCTTCTGCACTGCATCTCCGCGCAGGATAGCGCTACGAACGCGTCGGACGTCTGCGCAAGCCGCCGAAGAGAATCGTCGCCGCGACGAAGGGCGCGGCAATCGCAGCGGCGATCACGAGGGTGTCCGACGCGCGCCGTTTTCGTTTCGCTGCGAGAACGGTGGTGATCGCGCCATCGGCGAACGCCGCAGCGCACGCGGCGATGGCGAGCGGGCGGCGCCATTTCCGCGCGAGCGACAGCAGCGCGGCCGCCATCAGCGCATCGAACGCGACCCAGGCGAACTGTTCGCGCCGCGATCCGAACCAGCGTTCCGCATCGGCGAACGCGAGCACGAGCGTCCAGGGCACGAGCAGGATGCCGAGCATGAGGAGCACCGGCGCCGGAGCTCGTCCCAGCGTCCGAAGCGCGAAGCGGAAGGGACGATTGCCGGCGAATGCGACGAGCACATCGAACAACGGCAGTGGCGCGGGCTCGTCGCCGGCCCACGCGAGATAGATGGGCGTCCAGCTGTCGGGACGCAGCTTCGCCTTGAACGCGCGCAGCCCGTCGAAGTTGTAGAAAGCCGCGCATGACGCGGCGCGTCGTGACTTGCCACGGCTCGTCGCCGGCCAGCGGCGCGAGGCCGAGCGTCACGAGCTCCGCGCCATCCGCCGCGACGTCGCGCATCGCGGCGTCGATCAGCAGCTCGCTGGTGCCATTCGGCGCGCACGGATCGCGCAGGATGTTCTCGAAGACCAGCCGTTGCGGCCGTACACCGGAACCGCGACGAGCAGGCCAACCAACTCCCCGGCCACCCACCCGGCGTAATACCGCCGTTCCTCGGCGAACAGGAAGGGCTGGATCGCGACGAGGAAGGACATCGGCGGCATCGCCCGCGCCGCGAGCCAGCGCGTGATGATGCGCTCCAGCTGCGGACGCATCGCGCCGATCGCGTCTTCTGATGCGATGCGCTCGACGGCGACTCCCTTCGCCCGCGCGCGCCGCAGTTGCTCCTTCAGCCCGCGATGGCCGCGATGCCGTTCCGTCCAGAGTCGCGGATCCCACGACGGCTGTTCGCCGATCGCGAGCGAGCGCATCGGCACGCTGTTCAGAAAGCGAGGCTCGATCGCGAAGAAGACGATGCGTTTCCGGCGGCGGCGCGCTTCGTCGGCAAAGCGGCGCGTGACCTCGGCGCAGCGGTCGATCGACGCGATGGGCGCGCCGGCGACGACCCACGCGAATCCGGTGTCGTAGTACGCGACGGCCGCATCGTCCTCGGGATCGAACCAGTAGCGGAGCTCCAGCTCGACGACCTGGAACGACGTCGCGTTCCAGCCGTGCCGACGCAGCAAGCCGAGCAGGCGACGGCGCAGCGGATCCTCGGAAACCACGCGAAGATCCGCTGCGAGGCGGATGCCGGTCAGCGCATCGCCGTGCGCAACTGTTCGAAGTGCATCGCCTTCACCGCGATCCCTGCGGCGAGCGGATCGTTGTCGTAGCTCGGAGCGGCAAGGCCGAGCGCAGTGCGGGCGGCGGCGATGGCGGTGCGCAGCTCGGTGAGATGCGACGCGCGCACGATCGTCGGCGACGGCTCGGTCCACGGCATCGGTCCGAGTGCGGCGAGCGCGCGCACTGCGTTCGCGGCGCTGCGCAGCTCGGTCAGATGCGAGAGCTTCACCAGCGTCACGCCCGGCGCGAGCGGCGTGTCGGTGAACGCATAAGTGAGGGCGAGATCGGGCGCGCCGTACTCGGACGTCGTTCCGCTGCCGTTCACCGCGCGCACTTTGTAGAGCAACGCCGCGGAGGAAGGCGCGTTGTTGTCCGTGAACGAGGCGACGGGCGAAGAGCCGGCGAACA
>JAFAVZ010000185.1 GCA_019242175.1 Acidobacteriota bacterium | reverse complement strand
GTGAGCTGCGTGCATACATCCATCGGAATGAGCGCGAGGTCGCCGCACGTCTGCAGCTGACTCTCCGCCTCATTGAGCGACTTGATCGAAGTATCCAGGAACTTCGCGAAATCCGCCTTGCTTTCGGCCCCGCAACCTTCCGCGATGTTCCATGGAACGCTGCTCGACGATCGGTTGATCTGCCCCTTGATGTCCGCGTACCCGCGGAAGCTCCGCCGCTGGGTGAGCTTGCGGATGGCGATGCTGAGCGCGTGGCTACGCTGCCAGATCTTGAGGTGGTTGAATGGCTGCATACCGCGACGTTATCGCGGTGGTCTGCAACCTCCACCACCACTTCGCTCCGGACATCATCCTTTTCTCCCTCTAAGTCTCGAGTCTACGGCTCGCATCTCCTCTCGCTCAGAGACGTCGAGATCGAGATCGAGCGCGCTTCGAGCGTTGCCTTTTCTCGTTCTGGCGTCTGTTGTCTCACCTTCCCTCGCGCAGAAAGACGAGTATGATCTTCCTCGCCTGACCGCGCCGTTTTGATGCACGTACGCACTACCAGCCCGAGATCGGAGGTTTGCGCATGGCTCGCATTGCCTCACTCGTCGGATCGCTCGCCCTCGGTGCCGTCCTGTCGGCGCCTCGCGTCCTTCCGGCTCAGAAGACCCTCGACCCCGCCGCACTGAAGGGACTCAAGTGGCGCAGTATCGGCCCCGCGAACCACAGCGGCCGCATCGCCGATTTCGCCGTCGCTCGCGCGCCCGGAGTGCCGGATGCGCTCTACGCCGCGATCTCCATCGGCGGTGTCTGGAAGACCACCGACTGGGGCGCAACGTGGGAGCCCGTCTTCGACAGCTCGAACGGCATGAGCTCGATCGGCTCTGTCTCCGTCGCTCCGTCGAACCCGAATATCGTGTGGGTGGGCACCGGCGAAGTGGACAATCGCCAGAGCTCCTACTGGGGTGACGGCATCTACAAGTCCGTCGACGCCGGGAAAACCTGGAAGCACATGGGGCTCGAGGAGACCCAGCACATCGGGCGCATCATCATCGATCCGACGAACCCCGACATCGTGTACGTCGCGGCCCTTGGACATCTATGGGGCGCGAATCCGGAGCGCGGCGTCTACAAGACCACCGACGGCGGCAAGACGTGGGCGAAGATCCTCTACGTCGACGACCACACCGGCGCGAGCACGATCATCATGGATCCGCAGGATCCACAAACGCTCATTGCCGCCATGTACCAACGGCGGCGCACCGCGTGGGGCTACAACGGCGGTGGACCCGGCAGCGCGATGTACCGCACCAACGACGGCGGTCGCACCTGGCAGAAGCTGACGAAGGGTCTGCCCGCGGGGCCGTTGGGACGCATCGGCCTCGATGTCTATCGGCGCGACGGCAGAATCGTCTACGCGGTCGTCGAGGCGGATCCGCCGACTGGGCGTGGCGAGGGCGGCGGCGCGGCTGCCGGGCAGGGCGTGAAAGGCGGCATCTTCCGCAGCATGGACCGCGGCGACTCGTGGGAGCGGGTGAACACGATGAACGTGCGGCCCTCGTATTTCAGCCTGGTCCGCATCGACCCCAACAATCCGCTGCGCATCTACTACGGCGGCTCGGATTTCTATACGTCGACGGACGGCGGCCGCACGTTCACGGACCCGGGCTACGGTGGACAGAGTCTCCATCCGGACCAGCACGCGCTGTGGATCGACCCGGATGACTCCAATCATCTCGTGTCGGGCAACGACGGCGGCGTCTTCTTCTCACACAGCGCCGGCAAGACCTGGAAATTCGTCGAAAATCTCCCGACGGCGCAGTTCTACGACGTCTCGCTCGACATGCGCGACCCGTACCACGTCTGCGGCGGTCTGCAGGACAACGGCTCGTGGTGCACGCCGAGCGCCACGAAGGACATCAAGGGGATCTCGCGCGGGGATGCGTATCTCGTCGGCGGTGGCGACGGCTACTTCGTGCAGATCCACCCCACCGACCCGAACATCGTGTACGCCGAGCAAGGCGGCGCGAACGTCGCGCGCTACAACCGGGCGACGGGTGAGGTGCAGACGGTCAAGCCTTCGTCGGGTGAGCGGCCGTCGCGCAGCTCGGACCCCGAGGCGGGCGAGTCGCTCCGCGGCAACTGGGATTCTCCCATGCTGCTCTCGACGCACGACCCGAAGGTCCTCTACGTCGGTATGAACAAGTTGTTCAAGACGACCGACGAAGGCCGCACGTGGACCGCGATCAGCCCGGACCTCACGGGGA
>JAFAVZ010000350.1 GCA_019242175.1 Acidobacteriota bacterium | reverse complement strand
CGCTCCTCGAGGCGGTGGAGCGCTTGGAGGAGGGCGGCGTCGTCCACTTGGACGCGGGCGCTCGACCGGTCCTCGATCCACGAGGTGATCTCGAACGCGTGCATCGGCGTCCAGGAGAGCGTTTTGAGAACGAGAACGTCGAGCGTGCCTTTCAGGAGCGCCATGGTGGTTCCTCTTCGAGTCTACCCTTAGACACTAGGAGGAACGAAAGAGTTCGTCGCATTGTTTCGCCCGCGCCCTGATGGATTTGGCGGCGCTGTCGCAGCGGTTCAGGCCTGCGGCTCGGTGGCAACTTCGGTCGCCGGGGAACGACACCGGTGGGTTACAGCCGGCGGCTGTAGCCGCGGCACGACCGCAGCCGCGGCCGCAGCCAGGCCGTCAGCTCAATCCGTGAGCCGTAACCGTGAGCAGTCCGTGCGCCGTCAGCCGCCGACGAGCCGTCGGCCGCGGACAGGTCGTCAGCCGCCGACGAGCCGTCGGCAGGGGACAGGCGGTCAGCCGCCGACGGGCCGCTGAAGCGCCGAGCCGAGTATATTGGTTTTGTCCCCAACCGGCGTTTCTATGGCTAAACTGACCCCGACCGAGTGGATCTGGCGCGACGGCGACTTCGTTCGCTGGGAGGACGCGACCGTTCACGTCCTCGCCCACTCGATGCAGTTCGGTTCGTCCGCCTTCGAAGGCATTCGCTGCTACAAGACCCCGCAGGGTCCCGCGATCTTCCGCCTCGAGGACCACCTCCAGCGGCTGCTCGACTCCTGCCGCATGTACCGCATGGACCTCAAGTACTCGCTCGACGAGCTCGTTGCGGCGAGCGTCGAAGTCGTCGATCGCAACGGACTCGACACCTGCTACGTCCGCCCGATGGTCCTGCGCGGCTATGGCGCGAGCGGGATGGTGCCGTTCGAGTCGCCGGTCGAGACCTACATCCCATGCTGGCCCTGGGGCTCGTACCTCGGCGACGAGGCCATGGAGAAAGGCGCCAACGCGTGCGTCGCGAGCTGGGCGCGCATGCAGCCCAACACCATTCCCGCGATGGCCAAGGTCGCCGGCAACTACCTCAGCGGCCAGCTCATCAAGATGGAAGCGCTTCGAAACGGCTATGACGAGGGCATCGGGCTGACGCCGGATGGCATGATCAGCGAAGGCTCCGGGCAGAACGTGTTCATCGTGAAGAACGGCGTCATCTACACGCCGCACGTGAACGGCACGCTGCTCCACGGCATCACCCGCAATTCCGTCATCACCATTGCGACCGACCTCGGCATCGAGGTCCGCGAGCAGGAGATGCCGCGCGAGATGCTCTACGTCGCCGACGAGATCTTCCTCAGCGGCACGGCCACCGAAGTCGCGCCGATCCGCAGCGTGGATCGCATCGACATCGGCACCGGCAAGCGCGGGCCGATCACTCAGCAGGTCCAGCAGCGGTTCCTCGACACGGTTCACGGCCGCGTCGACGACACCCACGGCTGGCTGACGTACGTTCGGGCGGAGAAGGCCGCGAAGCGCTAAGCGCTCACCAGCCGCGTCGTCCTGAGGAACGGAGCGACGCGCGAAGCAGGGACCTGTGCGGCGAGGAGGAGTGATCTCTCCTCTTGTCCACAGGTCCCTGCTTCGCACCGCGCTTCGCCCTCAGGATGACGGCGCCTTCCTTACAAGCACAGGCACGGATTCCGCTAAATAGGTCCGGTATGACGCCGGACCCATTGACCGAATCGCTGAGCAAGCTCGACGAGAAGTATCAGATCCTCACCAAGCTCCACCATGGTGCTGACTCGCGCACCTATCTCGCGCGCGATCTCGAGCTCAGCCGGGACGTAACGATCACCGTCGCCCGCGCCGCGGGTGACCGAGCCTTTCTTCAGGCATACGCCGCCGACGCCGAAGTACTGAAGACGCGCCGGCATCCCAACGTCATGCCGGTGCTCGAGGGCATCTGGCTCAACGACGCCACCTTCGCGCTCGTCCGTGCTCGAGTGCGCGGGTCGACGCTCGATCAAACGGTGAGCGCCGTCGGCGCGATGCCGCCGGAGCGAATGGCCGGCGCGCTCAACGAGCTGACGATGGCTCTGATCTGGGCGCGCGACGTCGGCATCACGAACCGGTGCGTCGAACCGCAGACCTTCATCTTCCAGCAAGGCAGCGGGCGCGTGCTGATCGGCTTCGA
>JAFAVZ010000291.1 GCA_019242175.1 Acidobacteriota bacterium | reverse complement strand
GACGTCTCACAGGATCAGAGCAAGCTCACGCCGCCGCTCCACACGGACATCCTGCGCCTGAAGCAAGGCCACCTCGGCGGCCAGTTCTGGTCCGTGTACGTGCCGACGTCGCTCAAAGGCGCAGACGCCGTGCGCGCCGTGCTCGAGCAGATCGACGTCGTACATCGCCTCGACGCGCGCTATCCCGAAACGTTCGAGCTCGCACTCACTGCGGACGATGTGATGCGCATCCATCGCAGCGGCAAGATCGCGTCGCTGATCGGCGTCGAAGGCGGCCACTCGATCGACAACTCGCTCGGCGTGCTCCGCCAGCTGTATGCGCTCGGCGCGCGGTACATGACGATCACGCATTACGACAACACCGACTTCGCCGACTCCGCCACCGCTGACCCGCAGCACAACGGCCTCACGCCGTTCGGCAAGATCGTGATCGGCGAGATGAACCGCCTCGGCATGCTCGTCGATCTCTCGCACGTGGCTCCGAAGACGATGAACGACGCGCTCGATGTGACGGCCGCGCCGGTGATCTTTTCGCATTCGTCGACGCGCGGGCTCGTCGACCATCCGCGCAACGTGCCGGACGATGTGCTGCGCCGGGTGAAGGACAACGACGGCGTGGTGATGGTCAGCTTCGTGACGACGTTCTCCTCCGAGACGGTTCGTGCGTTCGACGCCGCGCATGACGCCGAGGAGGCGCGGCTCAAGGCGCTTTATCGCGGCCAGCCGGACCGGCTGAAGGCGGCGCTCGCCGAGTGGCAGGAGAAGAACCCCACGCCGCGTGCGACGATCCGCGACGTGGCCGATCACGTCGATCACGTGGCGAAGCTCGCCGGCGTGGAGCACATCGGCCTCGGCGCCGACTTCGACGGCATGTCGTCGACGATCCAGGGCCTGGAGAACGTGTCGCTGTATCCCGCGCTGTTCGCCGAGCTCGCACGCCGCGGCTACACCGACGATCAGCTGAAAGGCATCGCCGGCCTGAACGTGCTGCGCGTGATGCGCAAAGCGGAGATGGTCGCGACGAGGCTGCAGAAGGAACGGCAACCGTCGGATGCACGGATCGAGGAAGTGGATAAGCCGTAAACATGGGAAATGTGGGGACCGGCTTCAGCCGTCCCAGGCCGGGCTGAAGCCCGCCCTCACGTTGTTTTTCCAATGCGTGCCCCGCGCATCCGCAAGTACTGCTGCTCCGGGGCGCTCGACGTTCTCCCCGCCGCGATGCGGTACTGCGTCGCGGCGGCTTCGAGGTCGCCGGCCATCTCCAGCAGGTGAGCGCGGACGGCGTTAAGACGATGGTGCGTGCCGAGCGCGGGCTCGAGCGTCTCGAGCAGAGCGAGGCCGGCGGCAGGGCCGTTGACCATCGCCAGCGCGATTGCGCGGTTGAGCGTCACCATCGGGTTCGGCGAAAGCTGTTCGAGCAGCTCGTAGAACGCGAGGATCTGCGGCCAGTCGGTGTCTTCCACACGCGCGGCTTCATCGTGGATCGCGGCGATCGCCGCCTGGATCTGGTACGGGCCGACGTCGCCCCGCGGTAGCGCCGACGACACCAGCGCAATGCCTTCCGCGATCTGGTGCGCATCCCAGAGCGAACGATCCTGATCGGGAAGCGCAATCAGCTCGCCGTCGGGTCCGGTACGTGCGGCGCGGCGCGCATCGGTCAGCAGCATCAACGCGAGGAGGCCGGTGACTTCCGCATCATCGGGCAAGAGCGCGTGCACGGCGCGCGTCAGGCGGATCGCCTCGGTCGCGAGATCGCGTCGTTGCAGCGCGGCGCCAACGCTGCTCGCGTAGCCTTCGTTGAAGATGAGGTAGAGCACGTGCAGCACGGCATCGAGACGTTCCGCGCGCTCGCGGTCGGAGGGCATGCGGAACGGGATGCCGGACGCCTTGATCTTCTGCTTCGCGCGGCTAATGCGTTGGGCCATCGTCGCCTCGGGGACGAGGAACGCATTCGCGATCTCCGCGGTCGTGAGGCCACCGATGGCGCGCAGCGTCAACGCGATCGCCGACGGCCGCGTCAGCGCCGGATGGCAGCACATGAAGAGCAGGATCAGCGTGTCGTCCTCTTCGACTTCTTCGACGATCGCATCCTCGGTCGGAGCCTGCATCACCACGATCGCCTCGCGTCGCCGGCGCGCGAGCTCGGCGCGGAGTTGATCGGTCATGCGTCGCGCGCCGACGTGGATCAGCCAACCGCGCGGATTCTCCGGCACCCCTTCGTTCGGCCACTGCATCGCCGCGGCGAGCAGCGCTTCCTGCACCGCGTCTTCCGCGGCGGCGAAGTCGCCGTAGCGTCGCACGAGAGCGCCGAGAACCTGCGGCGCCAACTCGCGCAGCAGGTTTTCGGCGGAAGGATCGAGCGTCACGCTTCGACCGGCGGCGCGCTCATCACCTCGCGCACCTCGATCGCCATGTTCAGCGGCACGCCGGCCTTGCCCGGCGCGGCCGAAGCGTGCGCGGCGAGCTCGTAAGCGCGTTCGGTGGAGTCGACGTCGACGATCCAGTAGCCGGCGAGGAACTCCTTGCTCTCGGCGAACGGGCCGTCGGTCACCTCGGGCTCTCCCGCCTTCTTGGCGCGGACGACGCGGGCCTGCGCGGGCGCCGCCAGGCCTTCGCAGCCGACGAGCACGCCCTCCTG
>JAFAVZ010000418.1 GCA_019242175.1 Acidobacteriota bacterium | reverse complement strand
CCGATCGCGCGACGGGGTGTGTCGATGGGCGCTTTGCCGAGCGTTACGGGATCGAATCCATCGGGATTGAGCCAGGTGCGATGCACGCCGGTGATATGGTGGTCGCGGTCGGTGACGGCCGCGATCAATGCCGGCCAGGTCTCGGTGGGGCCGTGATCGTCGGGGCGATAATAGCAACGCGGGTGAAAGCGCAGGCAGTTCAGGCTTTCAATGTACGTGATACCACGATCGGCCAGATAGGATTGCGCGAGCGTGCCGGCGATGCCTTGTGAGATTGCCCACAATCGACGGGCTGCCCCCGGTGAGCCGACGGCCGCCGGTCGGCGCCGGACGACAGGTACCGGATCGGGCGCAGGAGGCGGCAGGCTGAGGAAACGCCGCGCCTCCTCAGTGGCGTCACTGAAAGCAAGCCCACGCCTCAATTGGATGACATCGAGCAGATCGCCATGTTGTCCCGTTGCGCCATCGGTCCATTTCCCGGCAAGTCTTTTGCCGGATTGCGGTCCGGTGAGACGGACGAACAGAGAGCGGCCCGGCGTGTTGTTGACGTCGCCCACGAGCCAATAGTTGCCCGATCGGCGTCCATTGGAAAGATAGTGCCGACACACCATCTCGCCGCGCTCGGCCAAGCGGCATGCAAGATCGGAAATTTGCGTGGACATGGCAACTCCAAGGCGAAAAAAGGCCCGCCGTCGCCGGCGGGCCTCAAGGAGGTCGTGCTGCTTCGGCTACTCGGCCGCGATGACGCGCAGCTTGATCGCGGCGGGCTCGTTTTCGCCCGACGTCGCCGGGTTTCCCATAGCCGCTTCGTATCCGCCACCCGCCGATTCTACGCCGGCAGGTTCGGTCGAGGACTGGTCAGCAGCATCCGCTTGGGACGGAGGGGCGAACGGTCGATTGGGCGTGCGCAACGGTTCGGGCAGCCAGCCGGAGCCTTGCAGTAACTCCTGCGCCCTCTCCGCCATCTCGCCCTTCTTGAGATGATCGAGGTGCTGCGCGTCCTGCTCGCCCTTGGCCTCACGGACCGCCAGCAGAATGCGGGCCTTGGTGACCCGGCCGAAATAGTTCTCGACGGTCGGCGACCAGCCCGCCGCGGCAACGTCGAGGCCGATGGCGTCCGCGATACGGTCGGCGTGGGCAAGGGCGCGCGGACGCCGGTTCCAGGGCTCATGGACCGCATTGACGCTCATGGCGACGCAATGCGCGAACAGCGCGTCGCGGCTATCGGCGTCAAACGCCATCAGCGCGTTCCAGAGATCGCCCGGCTCGCGCGGCAGTTGCTCGGACCATCTGCGATGGCGCTCATCGACCGCTTTTGCGGTGGCCGTGTCGTTGAGACTAGGGGCCTGGCTGCCGAAGACGTAGCTCTTCACCTCGACTTCGACGCAGCTCTCTAACGCGTAGCGATAGAACAGCATCAGGCAGAACGCATGCAGGGCCGAAAGGTGCGCCACGTCCGGATCCTGGGCGAGCGCATCGCGCAAAGCGAGCGTGCGATAGGCCGTGAGCTCGGTCATCAGACGATCCGGAATGGGCTTGATTCCATCCTCCTGCTCCGGCTCGTCCTGGGGTTCCACGGAACCACCATCGATCGTGCCGATGTCGTCATTGGTTTCGGCCCCCGCGGCGACCGAATCCGCTTCCTCATGCGTCGAACAGGACTGGGCGACGGCCGGCTCGTCATCAGGCCGCACGTAGGCGCGCTCGATCCGCAGGCTGCCCGAGCTGTCGATGCTGACAAAAACGCCGGCACGCGCCATCTCCTCCGGGTCATATTTGACCGGTCGATCATCGAGCTCGGCGAGCGCCGTCTCGATCTCGCCAAGCCGCCGATCGACGTCGTCGGGCAGTTCGTCGGCATCGGCGTGGTCCTGTTCGAGCCGCTCATATTCCGTACGCAAGGCCTCGGCGCTGGCGGCCTCTTGATCGGTCATCGCGACGGCCTCACCGGTGACGTGACGCAGACCGTAGGTGTGGCCGTATGGAAAATCGGTGGCGACCTCCAGCCACTTCCACCCCTCGGCCCGGATGGTCTGGGCTTCCCGATCGAGCCTCTCGGCGACGAGCCGGTCGAGCAATACGGGATCCTGCAGCCAACCGCCATCGTCCTGCTGAAACAGGTCACGCATGACCACGCCACCGGCGGATTCATAGGCTTCGATCCCGGCGAACTGCGCGCGCTTGTCCGAAGCGCGCACGGCGCCCTCCGTCAGAAGACGTTTGATGGAGTACGCTTCCTTATTGTGGGAACGCTGAGTCGCCTCCCACACCTGCTCCTGCCGTTCGTGGTTCGGGTTGACCGTGAACGCCATGAGCTGGTCGAGCGTCATGCCATCTTCGGCATAGACGTCCAGCAGCCTCAGTGAGACGGCGGCGAGCTTGAGCCGCTGCTTGACCACCTGAACGGCGACGAAAAACGTTGCCGCGATTTCTTCCTCGCTCCTGCCCTTCTCGCGCAAGCTTTGAAAGGCGCGAAACTGGTCGAGAGGATGCAACGGCGCGCGCTGGACGTTTTCGGCGAGCGAATCTTCCTCGGCAAGACCTTCGGTCCGCACGACGCACGGAATGGGCGCGGTCCGCGCAAGCCTCTTTTGCTTGACTAGCAGTTCGAGCGCGCGATAGCGCCTACCGCCGGCTGGGATTTCAAACGTGTCGGTCTCCGCACCGTCGTCGTCGAGCACCGGTCGGACGGTGAGGCTCTGCAGCAGCGTGCGGCGCGCGATATCCTCCGCAAGCTCCTCGATTGATACGCCGGCCTTGATACGCCGCACGTTCGCCTGGCTCAGCACCAGCTTGTTGAAGGGAATGTCCCGCGACTGGCTGAGCGTGATCTTCTGAGTTGACTTGTTCTGGATTGACTTGGCCATTTCGACTTCTCCGCGACGGGCGGCCGAGAGCTTTCTCAACCTCCTGACCCATCACGAAGCCAAGCGCCGCCCTCTTCCTCTGGAGGGCGGCGCCGCATAACCGATGTCCCAAGCACTGAAGGCTGCCCCGTGGAGTCGCTAAACGACCCGGTCGAGCAGCTTCTTCGCGCGGGCCTCCAAATCCAGCCGGATGTCCTGGTGCGGCTTGTCGCGGGCCACCGCCGTGATGCCCTGAACGAAGTCGAAGATGCTCTCGGGCTTGCGACCCTCCTCCGTCAGCACCGTCTCGATGACTTTTGCCGTCTCGGACTTGCTGAAGCCACGCCTGCGCAGAAAGTCGCTGCGCTCCTCGTCGGTTCGAGCGACGATCCGCTCGCGCGCCGCCCTGATGCCATTGACGAAGCGCGCGGGTGAAGAATCGGCGAAGCGGCTCAGGGCCGGCGTCGCCTCGTGGGCGAAGCGTGAAGCCGCATACTTTGAGTGGCGGATGGTGATTTCCTCAAAGTCCTCGACGCCCCAGAGATTACGGTTCTGGCAAACGGCACGAAGATAGAAGCTGGCGATCCCGAGTGTCTTCGCTCCGACCTCGGAATTCCAACAATAGAAGCCGCGGAAGTAGAGATCTGGCGAACCATCTGCCAGGCGCCCGGCCTCGATCGGATTGAGGTCGTCGACCAGAAACAGGAAAACGTCGCGATCGGATGCGTAGAGCGTCGTCGTGGTCGAGGTGATGTCCACGTTGGGATTGTACATGCCCGTCGACCAGTCGAGCACACCAGGCACTTTCCAGCGGGTATCGCCGGTGCCGTTGCCGGCAATGCGCTGCACCGCACTCACCAGTTCATGATCAAAGATGCGGCCGTAGTCGGGTCCCGTGACTGCGCGCAGCTCGACGCGTCCATCCTCAACCTCGAGGGTCTTGACCAGCTCACCACGATGCGATGTCAATCCGTACTGAAGGTTGATGGCGGCAAGCGGCGCGGGGAGCTGTCGCAAATAGGTAGACGGCGTTCCGACGATGGTGGCAAGCTGGCCAAAGCTCCAGTGGGTCGGTGCGAGCGGCACGTCTGAACCCGGCACGATCAGCGCCAATCGCTCCGCATCCTCGCGTCTTGCTTCCACGCGGATCGCCGCGGTCTCCGCGGTCCGCGTTCGGCTTCGCTCGGCGCGGCCGGATACGGCAGCAAAAAGCTCCGA
>JAFAVZ010000144.1 GCA_019242175.1 Acidobacteriota bacterium | reverse complement strand
CGGCCGGTCGCGCTTCAAGCTGTTAGGCCTGCCGAAGGACGAGTTCCCGGCGTTCCCCGCGGTGCGGTTCGATCAGAGCTGGCGCATCAAGAGCGGCGACCTGCAGAAGCTCATTCAGCACACGTCGTTCGCGGTGAGCACGGAGGAGAGCCGGCCGATCCTCAACGGCGTGCTGTGGGAGCTGCAGCCGGAGCGCATGCGCATGGTGGCGACCAACGGCCACCGCCTGGCGAAGATGGAGCTGCCGATCACGTCGGCGGGCGGGCAGACGGGGAACCTCATCGTGCCGCCGAAGGCGCTCGAGCAGATCCGCCGGCTCTTCCCGGCCGAGGAGGAGCTGGAGATCGCGCGCGGCGACAACCACCTCGGCTTCCGCTCGCCGCTGACGGCGGTGTACACGCGGCTCATCGAGGGGCCGTATCCGCCGTACGAGCAGGTGATCCCGAAGGACAACGACAAGTTCGCCGTGGTCGACAAGGCGTCGCTGACGTCGGCGCTCAAGCGCATGTCGGTGATCGCGAGCGACCAGACGCACCGCATCCGGCTGTCGTTCAACGCGGGGATGCTCAAGTTCTCGGTCCAGACGCCGGACCTGGGCGAGGCGGCCGACGAGCTGCCGATCCGCTACGACGGCGATCCGCTCGACATCGGCTTCAACGCGGCGTACCTGCTCGAGATCCTGCGGAACATGCCGAGCGAGGAGGTGAAGCTGACGTTCCGGGCGCCGGAGCGGGCGGCGACGATCGAGCCGGAAGGGTGGGACGACGCGGCGAAGTACCTCTGCCTGGTGATGCCGCTGCGGCTGATGGACTGAGCCGGCGTGGCCGGTCTTGCGGGGCTCGGTGCCGAGCTCCAGCATACCTAGAGCGCCCGCCGACGGGTCACACGTCGGTGGGCGCTTTTCCGTTCCTCAGCTTCGTATCGCCGCCACACATGCCGTATCCGCTGACCGATGCCCTTCCGCAGCGGGAAGGTTGCCGAGCCGTCGCCGTCTTCCTGTCGGTCCTCCTCGGAATCGCGGTCTCGCAGCCGAGCTACGTGATGCGCGCGGCCGTCGACGGTGCGGACTGATCCTCCCTCACCTACCCCAGTCACGACTCACGGATGCCACGCACGAAGTCGCCCACCTCGGAGACGACGGCAAACGCCGGCTTGGAGGCGCAGCTGTGGGCTTCCGCCGACATGTTGCGCAACAACATGGACGCGGCGGAATACAAGCACGTCGTCCTCGGCCTGATCTTCCTGAAGTACATCTCCGACGCGTTCGAGGCGAAGCACGCCGAGCTGGACGCCGAGCGTGCCCAGGGCGCCGACCCGGAAGACCCCGACGAGTATCGCGCGTCGAACATCTTCTGGGTGCCGAAGGAGGCGCGCTGGACGCACCTGAAGGCGAACGCCCCGCAGCCGACGATCGGCACGCTGGTGGACGACGCGATGGCGGCGATCGAGCGCGACAACCCGACGCTCAAGGGGGTGCTGCCGAAGGACTACGCCCGCCCCGGCCTCGACAAGCAGCGGCTCGGGCAGCTCATCAACCTCGTGAGCGGCATCGCCCTCGGCGACGCGGCGGCGAAGGCGCGTGACACGTTGGGCCGCGTGTACGAGTACTTCCTGGCGCAGTTCGCGAGCGCCGAGGGGAAGAAGGGCGGACAGTTCTACACGCCGGCGCACGTGGTGCGCGTGCTCGTGGAGATGTTGGCGCCGTACAAGGGACGCGTGTACGACCCGTGCTGCGGCTCGGGCGGGATGTTCGTGCAGAGCGAGAAGTTCATCGAGGCGCATCAGGGGCGCATCGGCGACATCTCGATCTACGGCCAGGAGTCGAACTACACGACGTGGCGGCTGGCGAAGATGAACCTCGCGATCCGCGGCATCGACGCGCAGATCGGCCACGGCGACACGTTCCACCAGGACCGGCACCCGGACCTGAAGGCGGACTACGTGCTCGCGAACCCGCCGTTCAACGACAGCGACTGGCGCGGCGAGCTGCTGAAGGACGACCAGCGATGGGTGTACGGCGTGCCGCCGGCGGGGAACGCGAACTACGCGTGGGTGCAGCACTTCATCCACCATCTCGCGCCTAACGGAACCGCCGGGTTCGTGCTCGCGAACGGCTCGATGTCGAGCAACCAGAGCGGTGAGGGGGAGATCCGGCGCGCGATCGTGGAGGCGGACCTCGTGGACTGCATGGTGGCGCTGCCGGGGCAGCTGTTCTACTCGACGCAGATCCCGGTATGCCTGTGGTTCCTGACGCGGAGCAAGGGTGCGTCCTCACGCTCGGGGTATCGCGACCGGCGCGGCGAGACGCTGTTCATCGACGCGCGGAAGCTTGGTGCGTTGGTGGATCGCACGCACCGCGAGCTGACGGACGCGGAGGTCGCGCGGATCGCGGGGACGTATCACGCGTGGCGCGGCGATGCCGGCGCGGGCGCGTATACGGACGTGGCGGGGTTCTGCCGCTCGGCGACGCTGGAGGAGATCCGGTCGCACGGGCACGTGCTCACGCCGGGGCGCTACGTGGGCGCCGAGGAGCGTGAGGCGGATGGCGAGCCGTTCGCGGAGAAGATGGCGCGCTTAAGCGCGGCGTGGCGCGAGCAGCAGGTAGAGGCGGTGCAACTGGATGCAGCGATTGCGGCGAATTTGACGCTGCTAGGCTTTGCCGGCGGCTCACAATGACGGGGGACTCGCAACGTCAAACGCAGACCGGTGGCCGGGATGCGACGACGGGTGTCATTCCTGGTCGCTATGCGCTCTCAGTGGGCATGCCTGAGAAGGCAGCGCCTGATGGCTGGCGTTGGACTGCGTTGTCAGATATCGCACGTCTGGAGAGTGGGCATACGCCGAGCCGGCGTTCGCCAGAGTACTGGGATGGTGATATCCCATGGATCGGAATCCGTGACGCCACGGAGAACCACGGGCGCACGCTGAACGGGACGCAGCAGACGGTCACTCAGGCCGGAATCGACAACTCATCGGCACGGGTGCTACCTGCTGGAACGGTGTGCCTTTCGCGGACGGCATCGGTCGGATATGTCGTCGTAATGGGCAAGCCAATGGCGACCAGCCAAGATTTCGTGAACTGGGTGTGTTCGCCAAAGATCGACAATCGGTTCCTCAAGTACGTACTGCTTTCAGAGCACGAGAGCATGCGGATGTTCTCAAGCGGCACGACGCATCAGACGATCTATTATCCCGAAGCGAAGGCATTCCATGTCTGCCTTCCTCCAATCGAGGAGCAACAAGGGATAGCCGATGTTCTTAGCGCGCTGGACGACAAGATCGAGCTGAGCCGCCGGATGAGCGAGACGCTGGAGGCGATGGCGCGCGCGCTCTTTCAATCGTGGTTCGTGGATTTCGATCCGGTGCGCGCCAAGGCCGAGGGGCGTGATCCAGGGCTGCCGGCGGAGATCGCGGCGCTCTTTCCCGATGCGTTCGAGGAGTCGGAGCTGGGGGAGATTCCGAAAGAGTGGAAGCTTGGCAGGCTCGATGACGCTCTCATCCTGAAGCGTGGTTTCGACCTACCTGCGGCGAATCGTGCTCCGGGCCCCTATCCCGTTATTGCGGCGAGCGGTGAAAACGGCACACACAGCGAGTACATGGCGCGTGGGCCTGGCGTCGTGACGGGTCGGTCCGGTGTACTCGGAAAGGTGTTCTA
>JAFAVZ010000070.1 GCA_019242175.1 Acidobacteriota bacterium | reverse complement strand
GGCGGGGACGTCGCGAAGGTCGGCGATCTTGACGTGACGGTCGTCACGGAGATGTTTCAGCAGCCGCAGCGTCTCGGCGTCGTTGCCTTCGGCGAGGGCGACGTTCACCTGCGCCCACCACGCATGCGGCAGCTCCGGCTCGCGCTGCGCGGCCCGCAACGCGTAGGTCTTCGCGGCCGCGAGGTCGCCTTTGGCGAGGCTGATGTTCGCGCGGAAGACGTCGAGGTACGGGTCGCCGACCTGTTCGTCGAGGCGCGCGATGGCCGCCATCGCCTCACCCCACATCTTCCTCAGGACGAAGGCGTCGATGGACATGAGGTCGACGACGCCGTCGTTCGGGAACTTCGCGCGCATCTCGTCCATGGCCGCGAGGTATTTGCGATCGTCGCCCAGTTTCGAGGTGGCGAAGACGTGGGCCATGAGGACGTTCTTCTGTTCGCGGATGTCCCGCGGGAGCCGTTTGTAGATGGCTTCAGCACCCTCGCCATCTCCCTCCCGCACTTTCTTCATCATCTGCCCGTACTCTTCGGCATGCTCGGCGAACCCGTTCTTTTCGCCGCCCAGCCGCTGGAGGATGCCCGGGTCTTTCGCGACGGCGAGGAGGAAGGTGCGGCGCATGGAGTCGCTGAGGTTCTCGGCGTCGGTGTAGATGTAGATGTCGCGCGCCCGGACGTCGCCCCTGGCGCCGCGCGTGATGACCAGCTCGTGATAGTTGATCGCGCCGTCCGGCAAGAGGAGCCGCAGAAGGACGCGCTTCGTACCGTCCTTCGCCGCTCTCGCGCTCAGGAGCTTCAGGCTCCCACCCCGTTCGAGGATCTCGTGCAACTGCCTCGGCAAATCCCCCTCGCTCGCCTTCTTCTTGGCGCCGAAGACGAAGGAGCGCCGGAACAACTCGTTGCGCAAGCCCGCGTTCGCCGTGGCTTTTTCGAGGATGGCATCCCAGTCGATGAACGCCGCGGCGTCTTCGACGTGGCCACGTTCGACGTCCATGACGAAGGCGGCCGCCGCGTTCCGCGCTTCTTCGACCGTCAACGCCTGCTGCTTCGACTCCCGGCAAGCGACGAACGCGAGGAGGAGCAGAAGTGCGATACGACGCATGGGGGCATTTTAGTCAGGTGAGCGGGCGTCTCGCCCGCCGGCAGCGGCACGTCTTCGTGCTGCTGCTCCGTCAATGCCAACGATGGCCGCCGGACGAGACGTCCGGCGCCTCGCGGGCGAGACGCCCGCTCACCGACGCTGCACCCACTCCCGCAGCTCCCGATACAACGCCTCCAGCTCCGGCGCCTGGTAGTTCGCATTGAGCCCGCTCGGGTTCGGAAGGATCCAGATCGCGGTGTCGCCGAGCGTTTCCTCCTGGAGGCCGATCTTCGCGCGGGGGCGGGCGAACGCGCTGCGGTACGCGCCGATGCCGACGATCGCGAGCACGCGAGGCCTGAACTGCGCAACCTTCTCGGCGAGCACCAGGCCGCCGGCGGCGAGCTCGGAGGGTGACAGCTCGGCGGCGGTCGCGGTGGCGCGGGCGACCATGTTCGTGATGCCGAGGTGGTAGCGAAGCATCTCCGCCTGCTCCCACGGGTGGAGCAGGCGGGGGGTGAAGCCGGCGCGGTGGATCGTCGGCCAGAAGCGGTTGCCGGGGCGGCCGAAGTGATGGCCGACCGCCGCCGTGTAGAGACCGGGGTTGATGCCGCAGAACAGTACGTCGAGGTTCGGCGCGATCAAGTCGGGCAGCGTCTTGTCGCGCGCGGCTTCGAGGTCGGCCTTCGTGGGTTTGAACATGGTTGTTGGGTGCTAGTTGCTAGTTGCTGGTTGCTGGTTGCTCGTGCTGCTGCGCCTGGAACGAGCCTAGGCGCAAGGAGCCAGCAACAACAATCAGTAATCGGGGTGATTGAACATGTTGCTGGTTAGTGGTTGTTGGTTGTTTGCGGCCCAGCGCCTGAAACGAGCCGAGGCGCAAGCAACCAGCAACCAGCAACCAGCAACTACATCGACCTGACCATGTCACTGGTTGCTTGCACTGCTGCGCCTGGAACGAGCCGAGGCGCAAGGAGCCAGCACCAGCAACCAGCAACTACATCGACCTGACCATGTCACTGGTTGCTCGCACTGTTGCGCCTGGAACGAGCCGAGGCGCAAGTAACCAGCAACCAACAACCAGTAACTACATCGACCTGACCATGTCACTGGTTGCTCGCACTGTTGCGCCTGGAACGAGCCGAGGCGCAAGTAACCAGCACCAGCAACCAGCAACTACATCGACCTGACCATGTGACGGGTTGCTCGCGCTGCTGCGCCTGGAACGACCAGAGGCGCAAGCAACCAGCAACCAGCAACCAGCAACCAGCAACTACTTCACCCCTGCGTCGAACGACGCCTGTTGCGCGGCTTTGAATGCGATGCACGTGTCGATCGCGTCGAGCGCGCGGCTCAGGCCGCGGGCATTCGCCTTGTGCTCCTTCAAATACGCCTCCACCTCCGCCCGCGACGCGGCGTCGCAGAAGCCGCCGGCGGCGAACGTCAGGCGGCCGAGCGCGCCGGGGGCGCGTTGCTCGAGGTCGGTCCAGTGCGTCTTTGCCGCGGCCCACGCGGCAGAGCGCGTCGCGGGATCGGAGAAGCCGGGCGAGGCGACCTGGCCCAGGTCCTGCGCGCGGATGCGATCGCTGTAGATGTAGTCGTATGCGTGCGCGGACGCCTTCGCATCGCGGAACAGCGGCAGCAGATTGCGGTAGCGCGCCGACAGCTCCGGCGTCGAGGCCTTGCCGAGTTGTTCGAGCACGCTGGTGAGGAATGCGTCGTCGCCATGAACGGCGGCGATGCGAAGCGCACGGTCGGCGATCAACGCGTCGACCGACGTCGGGTCCTTCATGTAAGCCGCGGCGGTTTTCTTCGCGCCGGCGATGACGTCCGCGTCGGCGGCGAGATAGCCGAGGGCCCAGAGAACGTAGGAGCGGGAGATGCGCTGCTCAGACGTCTCGCCTTTCGGCGCATCCCACGTCGCCGGCGCGAGGCCGTTCACGGTCTTGCGCACGTAGGCGCGCCAGGCGTCGCGATTGTGATCGTCGACGAGGCGTTGGTCGAGAAACACGAGCGACTCGACGGCTTCCGTGACGATCTGCCGTTCCGACGGACGCGGCATCGCCTGCAGCAGGCCGAGGTATTCACCCGCGTCGCGCCGCATCTCGCGCACGAGCAGCCACTCGTTGCCGCGATACGAGATCCGTTCCGCAGGCTGGAAGTCCTTCAGCTTCTTGCGGAACATCTCGCGCGTCGAAGCCGGATAGTCGACCGCGTAGTAGCCGGTACCGTTGCGCTCCAGGAACGTGTTGCACGACGCGAGCTTCGTGTCGCCGGTGATCACGCGGCACGGCTGGCCGTTCGTGCAGATCGGAATCGTCCACGCTTGTTTCACCGGCGCTTCGGTCTTCGGCAGCAGGCGCTCCTGCGCAACTTCGCACTGCTCGTTCACGCGCAGCAGCGGCGCACCGGTGATGTCGATGAAAGACTGGATGACGGTATCGACCGGCTGCTTCGCCGGCCCTTTGATCGTCGCCAGGAAGTCTTCCGCCGCCGCGTTGCTCCACGAGTACTTCTTCAGGTAGACGCGGATCGCATCGCGGAACGCTTCCTTGCCCGCCCACTCCTCCGCCATCCGGAGCACGGCCGCGGTCTTGTTGTAGACGATGCCCGGATCGAACAGCGAGCCGCTTTCCGAACCGTTGACGGGCATGCGGATCGGGCGCGTGGAGCGTTGGCCGTCGACGGTCAGCGCGTCGTCGGTCTCGACCGGCTTGTCGAGATCGGAGTGCCACTCCGGCTTCCACGCCTCGATCGGTTTCGTCGACATGAACGTGGCGAAGCCTTCGTTCAGCCAGATGTCGTTCCACCACTTCATCGTGACGAGGTCGCCGAACCACTGATGCGCGATCTCGTGGGCCACGACCATCGCCACGCGCTTCTGGGCGAGCGTCGACGACTGCTGTTCGTCGACGAGGAGGTCGGTCTCGCGGAACGTGATCGCGCCGGCGTTCTCCATCGCGCCCGCGCCGAAGTCGGGGATGCCGACGAGGTCCATCTTCTCGAACGGATAGCGGATGCCGTAGTACTCGTTGAAGTACTTCAGCGACGCCTTCGAGGCCTCGAGCGCGAACTTGCCGAGGTGCTGCAGGCCGGGCGTGGTGCAGACGCGGATCGGCGTGCCTTCCGCCTCGCCGCTGATGCACTGAAAGTCGCCGACGAGGAACGCGAGGAGATACGTCGGCAGCTTCGGCGTGCGGGAGAACGTCACGGCGTGTTTGCCTTCGCCGGCCGGCTCGTCCTTGATGACGCGGCCGTTGGAGATCGCCATGTCGCCGCTGTCGACGACGAGGGTGACGTCGAATGTCGCCTTCATCGCCGGCTCGTCGAAGCAGGGGAACGCCCGGCGCGCGCTCATCGCTTCGAACTGCGTCACCGCGTACTTCCGTTTCACCGTCCTGCTCAAATAAAGCCCATTCAACCTCGGCAAAATCTTGCCCTCGAAGTTGATGTGGATCTTCGCCGGGCCGGCCGCGAGAGGCTGCGCGAGCTTCAACGCGACCGTCTCGTTTTCCTTGTCCGCCGTCACCTCCGCCTTCGCGCCGTTCACCGTGACGTCGGTCAGCGTCATGTCGACGCTGTGCATCACGATCTCGCTCACGCTCTCCGTCGCGCGGACGTCGATGGTCTCTTCGCCGTGGAACGTCTCGGGGCCGAGCTCGGTGGCGATGCGGATCGCGTAGTGCTCGGGGACGACGTTGGCCGGGAGGCGGGTGGCGGCGGGGAGGGCGGTGGGAAGGAGGAGGAGCAGGATCGGCAGCGCGCGTTTCATGCGCGCGGAAGGATATGACGGATGGCGCCCCGCGCGCGGCGGGACGCCATCGTTGTCACCGATCAGTGAGCCTCGAGCGAAGTCACTTCCTGCATGGCTTCGGCACTCGCGGCCTCGCCGTCGTCATCGATCACGGTCAGCGTGACGCGATACATGCCGCCGGCGCTGTACGCATGCGTAACGATGGGGCCGCTCGCGGTCTGGCCGTCGCCGAACGTCCAGAAGTACTGCACGATGCCGGGCGAGCCGCCGTTGACGCTGTCGTTGTCGTGCGAGGCGCTGGCGTCGAACGTGACCTGCTGGTTGATGTCCGAGGAGTTCGGGCCGTGTTGGAAGAAGGCCGTCGGCGGAGCGGTGCCGTTCGCGACGGTGATCTGCCGGATGTTCGACGGCAGGCCAGCGAACGGATTCGACGCGCAGTTGCCGAAGAGCGCCGTCACGCGATACGCCCACGCGCCGTCGTTCTTGCCGCTCAGCGCGTACGTCGTGGCGTTGACCGTGGCGAGCGTCGAGAACTCGGCGCCGGCCTGGATGCGAATGTTGTCGATCGACCAGCCCTGATAGGCCGGCGCGGAGAGGTTGTCGTCGCTGACGACGCGGAAGCGGAGGCGGATGTCGCCGCCCGCGAACGGGCTGAGATCGAGGGAGCGCTGGCCGTTGAACTTGCCGGTGTAACGCGCGACCTGCGTCCAGCCGCCGCCGTGATCGGTGCTGACGTCGACGTACATGTAGTCGAAGTCGGGCTCGGTGTCTTCGACGGAATCGAACGTGAGCGTCGCGAGCGCGCGGGGCAGCGTGACGTCGTCGCTCATCGTGAGCGTCTCGACATCGTTGTCGATGTAGGCCGCGGCATATCCGAGGGTGACGGTGCCGGTGTGCGGCTTGGAAGTCCAATTGGCCGCCGTCCACTTCGTGTTGCTGCCGATGAGCGGCTCTTCGCTGTCGTCATAGAAGATCGTGCCGGCTTCGGCGGGCCGCGTCTCTTCGACGCGATAGCCGCACGGCTGGCCGGCGGCATCGGCGGGGTACGACCAGTTCAGCGTGTAGCGGCCGTCGCGGTCGATGCCGTTCTGCTGGTCGGGCGTCGCATCATCGGCGATCGGCGCGAGCACGGCCGGCGCCGGCGAAGTCTCGGTCGCGCGGAGGTAGAAGGGCATGCCGAGGGATTCCGCGCCGTCCTGACGCGCGGCGCGGATGTACCACTGCAGCTGCAACGGTGCGCCGGTCGTGACGACGTTGCCGTCGATGCGCGCCGTGACGGTGAACGTCGCTTCGCCGTTGGAGGCGACGTTGACGCTGGTCGGCGAGACGGTGACGGAGATGCCGCTCAGCTCCAGGCCGCGGTTGTTGCCGACCGTGAGCTGGTAGGTGCCGCCGGTGCCGGAGAGGTCGTGGATCGTCACGACCTGGGAGCGTGTGACGATGCCGCGCGAGGCGATGGCCGGCACTTCGCCGAACGAGTGGCTGGCGAGGATCGAGGGAAGGTTGATGTCTGTCGACGTGACGCCCATCCACGCCTTGACGTTGACCGCGTGCTGCACGTCGATGAGGCCGCTGCCCTGGTCGATGATCGACTCGGTGCTCGTGCCGTCACCCTTCGCGGCGCCGGTCTCGTTGCGCAGATTCGTCGACGTATTTTGCAGTGCGGCGCGGACCTGATCCGGTCCCCACGTCGGATGCGCCTGGCGCACGAGGGCGGTGGCGCCGGCCACGTGCGGCGAGGCCATGCTCGTGCCGCTGATCGCGCCGTAGTTGCCCTGAGCGAGGATGCCGAGGAGGGAGGCCGGCGGAAGCGCGGCCATGATGTTCGTGCCCGGCGCGGTCACGTCCGGCTTCACCTGGCCGTAGCCTTCGACCGGGCCGCGCGAGCTGGAGGAGTTCATCAGCGTGTTGCCGTACCAGTTGTTGATGCGGATCGGGTAAGTCGAGAGCGTGCCGCTCGGCGGCGTCGCGCCGGCGCCCATGAGCGAGATGAGGTAGTCGAAGTCGGCGACCGGCATGTTCGCGGCCGGGATCGTCGCCTTGACGGCGGTCGGGTTCGCCGTGTCGGCGCGGTTGAAGACGGCGATGGCGCCCGCGAGTGCGGCGCTGTTGGCGATCTGGCCGAACGTCGAGGGCAAGCTGGTCTTGACCAGCGCGATGCGGCCCGCGACGGTAGCCGGATAGGAGGCCGGCGTTTCGCCGCCATCGACGTAAACGTAGTACTGCGCGACGCCGGTCTTCGGCGGATCGGCGGCGCCCGACATCGGGATCAGCTGGATGCCTTTGCGCTGGCCGCTCGCGGTCGGGAGGCTGGCCGCCGGAGTGACGGCGCCCGGCGTGAGGCGATTCACGGAGCTCGGCGCGAGGACGTCCGACGACCAGGAGCCGGCCGGATCGATGCTGTTCGCTACGCAGGTGACGAGGCGGCCGGTGCAAGGCGCGCCGACGGTGCCTTCGCCCGGGCCGGAGTTGCCGCCGGCGGCGACGACGCTGCATCCGAGGCGGACGGCGTTGTCCGCGGCGATCGACGTCGCGCTGTCCGGCCCGCCGGAGCCGCCGAGGCTCATGTTGATCACTTGCGCGACCGGTTTCGGCAGGCCGTTGATCGTGCGCGGCGAGAGCGAGTCTTCGATCGCCATCGTGATTGCGGAGGAGATGCAGCCGCCGACCGGCGCGGCCTGGCCGGCGATGGAGCCGGCGTCGCTGCAGACTTTGTAGGACATGAGGCGCGCCTGCGGGGCGACGCCGTGCATCGGGATGTCGTCGGCGGTGTTCGGCAGGCCGTCCGCGCCGGGAGCGACGCCGCGGTAGCCGGCGACGGTCGAGGCGACGTGCGTGCCGTGGCCGAGGCCGTCTTCGACCGCTTCGTCGGCGAGGGGAAGGTAGTAGACGATCTTCTCGTTCGTGCCCGCCGTCGCCGGCAGGACGCCGATGCGGGGCGGCGTCGGGTCGCCGCCGAACATCTCGTGGTGCCATTCGACGCCGCTGTCGATGATCGAGACGTAGACGCCCTGCCCTTCATACCCTTCGTTCGCGTGATCGAAGCGGGTCAGCTCCGGAATCGCGCCGTAGACCTGGGGCGCGCGGATGTAGGGGACGCTGACGTCGAGGGTGGTGTGCATCACCTCGTCGCTGTGGACGCGCTTGACCTGGGGCATGGCCCGGATGATGGGGATGGCGGCGTCGGGGACGGTGAGGGCGATGCCGTTGAAGACGAGGGTGTAGGAGAAGTCGACCCGGACGTTGCTGATGGTGACGCCGGTGACCGTGGCGGCGATGCCGCGCGCGCGGAGGGCGTCGAGGAAGGCCAGGTGCTGGGCGGCGAGGGTGGCGCGGTAGGCCTCGACCTTCTGGGCCGACATGGGCCGATTGGCTCGGCGAGCCTTGACCGCGGCCATGGCGGCCGAGTCCTGAGTGAATTCGACGATGACGTTCGCAGCGTTCGCCGACGCGGCGAACAAGGTTATTGCAAGAATTGCCGAGGCGATGCGAAGGCGGCTGAGCATGATCTTCTCTCCTCTGCTGGCAGCTGGTAGTACTGCCACCATGCCGACGGGAGAGCAGAAGGGATGCCAATTATTTGTGATTTTCGTCACAGTGGGATTTGGGGGATCTCCGGAACCTAAAGGACGCGTCCGTCAACCTTCGTGACAGGAGGTAAGGTCATGAAGGTTTCACGAGTCTTCGGATGGATGGTGTTGGCGATCGGTTTGGCTGGGAGCGCGGTGGGGCAAGGCAGTCTGTGTAGACCGAGCGAAACCGCACGGGCTTGTCTGATGCGCGTCGTCAACGAAACGCCGCAGAGGGCGGTGTATACGCAGACAATGGCGCTGACTCAATTCCGCGTGGACGCGGTTCAACGTTCGCGCTTCGCGCTCGCCCGTTCTCGAGCCGGCCATGGACTCGCGGCGTCCAACACCGGTTCGCAAAGTGCGGAGTTGGGGCAGACGTCGTCGACGAAAGACTTCACGAATCCGTTCCTCGCGCTCCTGGAGAATGCCGGGCTGGGAAAGCGGGATGGCGACACACTGAACTTCATCTACAACCTGCATTTCAAAGGAAAGGTGCCGGATGAGGAGCCGAGAAATACGCTGAGCTTCAGCGCTCAGCTCAAAGATCCAGCCTTCTCCTCGGTAGCGACCAAGTACTTTCAGGAGCATCCTGATCTTGAGAAGCCCACTCTCGGCGGTGCCGACGACGCGACCTTCAAGGTGGCATTCGAGATGTTGAAGCTTCGCCAAGTGGAAAATGCGGCGCGTCTGGCGCGGGTGCGTTCCGAGGGGTTCGTCCTCGGATTGGCCGTGGCGCGTAGCGTGAGCGACTCCCGTGGTGGGAATGCCCCGCCGTATGCAGCGAAGATCGCAGCGATGCCCGCGGCCGACCAGTCCGCGTTGCGTGATGCGCTCGTAAATGAAGATCCGGCGACGAGAGACGCAATCGCGGGCGTTGGATTGGCAGTTGCTGAAATGCTGGACAGCGGGAGAGCAGATCCGTTGCTCGACGCCCTTTCTTTCCGGGCATCGAACGTTCGCAGCGTGGACGCGCAAGGAGCTCTGTTGACGCCGAGCGATCTCGAAGCCTATGTTGATGCCGCGGCGTCCGAACCCTTCGGCGACGCCGCGAGTGTTCAGACGGCACGAGACCGCCAACTCTATCTCGAAGGAAGCTACCACCGGCGCGGCCAACTCGTTGGTGGGGATGAAGTCGGAGCCACCGTCAATTTCGAGATTCCGTTCGGGCGGCGCACGGCTTCCGCGGCGATCGCGGATGCTCGCGCAAGTATCAACGACGGTACCGACGACGGAAGCGCGGCGAAACAGCGAACCGCCGATGACGTTTGGAATGCACTCGCCAACACGGAAACGCCCGAGGACGACGGGCCGCGCCTGACGCTCAGTGCCGGATACAAGCAGAGTCGTTCATGGGAGCCACGATTCCAGGACGTGAGCATTGCGGCTGTGACGCCAAGCAGTCACGCGTTCAACGCATCGGTGATCGGCGGCTGGAAGCTCAACACGAAAGACGTGAAGCACTCCGCGAAGCTCGATCTGAACGCGACTTACGAGAACGACTCGAATGATGCAAAGAAGCGCGACCGGCTGATCGCTAGCCTCACCTACACGCAGAAGTTGACCGACAAGCTGTCGCTGCCACTCGCGGTGGTGTACACCAATCATCAGCGCTATCTGCCGGACACGGACAAGCGGCTGTCCGCACTCTTCGGTCTGAACTACAAGATTCTGAAAACCCAGTAACCCTCCTCCCCGCATGGCCGCCTCCTCGCGGTGCGGCCATGCGTCCCCCAGCCGTATCATGCCGCGCCATGAAGCGCGTCCCTCTGCTCCTCCTTCTTCTCGCGATCGCCGTCAGCGCCGCGGCCCAGCTCACCATCGACGGGATCATGCGCGGGCCGAATCTCGTCGGGTATCAGCCGCAGAACCTGCGGTGGTCGCCAGACGGCAAGCAGCTCTATTTCGAGTGGAAGGTCAACACCGACGCGTTCGACAAAGATCCGGACACGTGGGTGGTGGGGCGGGATGGCAAGGGCTTGCGCAAGCTCTCCGAAGAAGAGAAGAAAGACGCGCCGCCGGGGCGCAATCTCGGGGCGGCCTCGAAGGATCGCAAGCGGTTCGTCTACGTCGATAACGGCGACGTTTTCCTGTGGGAGAACGGCAAGCGGCGCAATCTCACGAGCACGGTCGCGAATGAATCGCGTGCGAGGTTCACGAAGGACGAACGCGGCGTCACGTTCGTTCGCGACGACAACCTCTTCCGCCTCTCCCTCGACAGCAGCGCGTTGGAACAGCTGACGAACATCGTCGGCACGGATGACAAGAGCGCGAACGTCAAGCTGTGGGACGAGAAGGAGAAGAAAGGCACCGCCAGTCAGGAGTACCTCAAGGCGGAAGAGCGCAAGCTCATCGGCGCCATCGATCGGATGGCGAGGAAGCGCGAGGAAGACGAAGCGGAAGCGAAGAAGGAGCATCCGTTGAAGCCGCTCAAGCTCGAGCGCAAGCAGAGCCTCGCCGACGCCTGGCTGACCGGCGACGGCAAGTACGTCATCGCCTCGTTCCGCACCGACGCCGAGAAGTCGAAGCGGGCGAACGTGCCGGAGTTCGTCACCGAGTCCGGATACACCGAGGAGTTGCCGGGGCGGGAGAAGGTGGGGGATGCGCTGCCGACGAACAAGGTCGCGAGCATCTCCACCGCGAACGGCGAGGTGAAGTGGCTCGAGCACGGGTTGAAAGTTCCGGCGAAGCAGGACGAGAAAGCGGCGGAGAAAACGGAGAAGACGGAGACGCCGAAGGAGACCGATCGCGAAGTGCGCTACGACGCGGTCGTGTGGAGCGACGACGGCATGAGAGTCGTCGTCCCGGTCCGCGCGCGCGACAACAAAGACTGGTGGCTCTTCGCCTTCGACTACACGACGGGCAAGACACGCGTTCTGGCGACCGAGCACGACGACGCCTGGGTCCGCGGCCCTCAAAACGACCTCGGCTTCCTCGGCGACGACGTCTACTACCTCTCCGAGAAAACGGGCTGGATGCAGCTCTACTCGGTGCCGTTCGCGGGCGGCGCGCCGAAGCAGCTGACGGACGGCAAGTTCGAGATCGACGACGTCGCCGTCTCGAACGATCGCAAGTGGTTCTACCTCACGACGAGCGAGGAGTCGCCGTACGAACGGCATCTCTACAAGATGGCCGTCGCGGGCGGCGCGCGGACGAAGATGACGGCGAAGGCCGGCGATCACGCGGCGGTCGTCGCGCCGGACGGCCTCTCATTCGCGGACGTCTACTCGTACTCGAATCGGCCGCCCGAGGTTTTCATCGGGACGACGCAGATCACGACGTCGCCGGCGAAGGAGTTCTTCGACTATCCGTGGCTCGACACGCCGATCGTGCAGATCCCGGCGCGCGACGGGAAGCAGTTGCCGGCGCATCTCTACAAGCCGGCGAGCTGGCAGCGCGGCGGCAAGGCCGTGATCTTCGTCCACGGCGCCGGCTACCTGCAGAACATCCACCGCGGCTGGTCTTCTTACTATCGCGAGTACATGTTCCATCACTTCCTGATGGAGCACGGCTACCTCGTGATCGACGTCGACTATCGCGCGTCGGCCGGCTACGGGCGCGACTGGCGCACGGCGATCTATCGGCACATGGGCGGCGTCGACCTCGACGACCAGATCGACGCGGCGAAGTGGCTCGTGAGGGAGCAGGGCGTCGATGCGAAACGCATCGGCATCTATGGCGGCAGCTACGGCGGCTTCATCACGCTGATGGCGCTCTTCACGCAGCCGGGCGTCTTCAACGCCGGCGCGGCGCTGCGGCCGGTCACCGACTGGGCGCACTACAACGACCCGTACACGGCGAACATCCTCAACCGGCCGCAGGACGATCCGGAGGCGTACCGGCGGTCGTCGCCGATCTACTTCGCGGACGGCCTGCGCGACAAGCTCCTCATCTGTCACGGCATGGCCGACGTGAACGTGCACTTCCAGGACACCGTGCTGCTGATGCAGAAGCTGATCGAGCTGCGCAAGGAGAACTGGAGTGTCGCGCCGTACCCGATCGAAGATCACACGTTCGTGGATCCCGCCAGCTGGGCCGACGAGTACAAGCGGATCTACAAGCTTTTCGAGGGAATGTGAAACGTGGGAACGGGCTTCAGCCCGTTGCAGGACCGGCTGAAGCCGGTCCTCACATTTTCAGCAGCGCGACGAGTACAAGCGGATTCAAGCTTTTCGAGGGAATGTGAAACGTGGGAACGGGCTTCAGCCCGTTCCAGGACCGGCTGAAGCCGGTCCTCACGTCTTGAGCAGCGCGACGAGTACAAGCGATCTTCAAGCTTTTCGAGGGATGTGAAACGTGGGAACGGGCTTCAGCCCGTTCCAGGACCGGCTGAAGCCGGTCCTCACGTTTTCAGCAGCGCGACGAGTACAAGAGGCTCTCCAACAGGGATGTACGGGCGGGCTTCAGCCCGTCCGGACCGGCTGAAGCCGGTCCCTACATTTTCAGCAGCGCGATGACTTCCTTCGCGGCATGACCGGCGATCAGCGGCCCGACGAGCATGTCGATCGCGACCTCGGGTAGAAACGCGCGCAACTCCGCGCGTCGAGCCTCGACTACCGCGAGCACGACCTCCGGCTCAGTGCCGCGCACGAGCGCAGCGACCTCCGTGTACAGCGACGAGAGGTCGGTATGCGGGGACGACGATGCCGTCAGCGCCGCGGCGATCAACTCCCGTTTCGTTGGCCAGCGCCGATACACGGTCGTCTTCGCCACGCCGACGCGTTCCGCCACGGCATCCACGGTCAGCGTCGCGTAGCCGACTTCCGCGAGCAACGCCCGCGCGCCGGCGAGGATCTCCTCGTCGGCGCCTTCCTTCCGTGGCCGGCCTCGGGGACTCATCGCAGTTGGGCCGAGGAGCCTTTGACTTCGGCGAAGGGCTCGGCGCGGCCGCCCAAACGTTTGGCCAGGAACTCTTCGACGCGGCCGTAGTAGTCCTGTTGATTCTCGGGACGTCCCCAGCCGTGACCCTCGTCGGGATAGACGACGTACACGACGTCGCGTTTGCCGTCGCGCAGCGCCTTCACCATGCCGTCGACGTTCGCGAGCGTCACGCGCGGATCGTTCGCGCCGGCGAACACGAGCAGCGGCGCCTGGATCTTGTCGACGTGATACAGCGGCGAGAGCGCGCGGTTCAGCTCCGCATCTTTCTCGACGTCGCCCACGCGTTTGCGCCAACGCAGCAGGATGTTGCTCCAGTACGGTGGGAAGGAGCGGAAGAGCGTGGCGACGTCCGCCGGCCCGACGGTATCGACGCCCGCCGCGAAGAGATCCGGCCGTTGTTCGAGCGCGTGCAGCGTCGCGAAGCCGCCGCCCGACGCGCCCATCGCCGCGATGCGCTTCGGATCGGCGATGCCCTGGTCGATCGCCCACTGCGTCGCGTCGTACAAGTCTTCCTGCGTCTTGCGTCCCCACTGATTCGTGCTCGCGTTGAGGAACGCGAGTCCGTAGCCGGTCGAGCCGCGATAGTTCACCTGCAGCACCGCATATCCGCGATTCGCCAGCCACTGCACCTCGGGCTCGAAGTCGGCAGCCCAGCGGTACCACGGCCCGCCGTGGATGTTCAGAACGAGCGGCAGCTTCTTCGCCTCGACGCCGGGCGGCAATGTCAGATAGCTCACGAGCGAGAGGCCGTCGCGCGACTTGATGACCACCGCCTTCTTCGGTGCGAGCGGGTACTTCCCGAGCGCCGGATTGTCGGTGAAGAGGAGCGTCGTCTTCTTCGTGTCGCGGTCGTAGGAGTAGAACGCATTCGGTTGATCGCTGGCCGAGGCGTAGAGGATCCATTTGCGATCGGCTTTGTCGCGGCTGAGGAGACGGAGATGGCCGGGCGCGCTCTTCGCGATGCGGGCGAAGTCTTCGCCGAACGCCTTGTCGATGAAAGTCCAATGCGGCGTCGTGGCGTCGAAGGCGACCGCCTGGACGGCCCCGGTCATCGGATGCAGGATCACGCCGCCGCCGTCGTCGCCGATGTCGGAGTCGGGATCGGATGCGACGACGCCCGTTTCGGCGCCGCTCTGCAGATTGACGCGCACGAGCCGTCCTTTGTCGCTGTTCATCGCTGAATGAACGAGCAGCGACTTGCCATCCGGATCGAAGCCGAAGATGAGCGAGCCGCCGACGACCTGGCCGTTGAAGAGCGCTTTCTCGAACGGCATCGTGACGAGATCGCGCCATGGCTTGTCGACGGCGTCGCGGACGCGGATCACGGTGCGGCCGTCGTTCGTGAACGCCGTCGCCGCGCGGATGGCGAAGTCGCGATCGGCCGACCACGTCAACACGTCGCCCGGATTTTTCGCCTCCAGCACGAGCGCGCCGGTCTCGAGATCGACGCGGTACATGTCGAAGCGTTTGCGGTCGCCGAGATTCAACGCGACGAGGAGACGATTCGTTTGGCGGGGGCTCACGAGCACGTTCTGCGCGCGCACGCCCTGGATCGGCGTGAGATCGCGGATGTTGCCGCTGGCGAGATCGGCGGCGAAGAGGTGGTCGATCTCGTTGCCGTCGTTGTCCTGCAGGTAGAGGAGCTGCTTGCCGTCGCCGCTCCACTCGTACCAGAAGATCGGCCGCTTCGACTCCTTCGTGATCACGCGCGGCGCGTCGCTGCCGCGTTGGGCCCACACATTCAGCACGCCGTTTTCGTCCGGCGCGAGCCAGGAGATCTGCGTGCCGTCGGGCGAGATCTTCGGGTACGTCCGCTCCGGATTTCCGAACAGGATCTGGCGCGGAATCAAGGGCGTGTCGGCAATCGCCAAGGGGGCGATCAGAAACGCAATGAGAACGAGCGCGCGGCGGTTCATGTCGATACTTTGCCACGCATCGAACAGATCGCCAGTGACATGTTGATCCGCGCCGAGCAGGTCGCGAAGACGCTCGAGCTCCACGCCGGCGGCGCCACCGTGCCGTTCATCGCCCGTTACCGCAAGGAAGCGACGGGCAACCTCGACGAAGTGCAGATTCAGGCCATCATCGACCGCGACGCCGAGCTCCGCGAGCTCGACGAACGGCGGGCGGCGATCCTCAAGTCGATCGAGGAGCAGGGGAAGCTGACGCCCGAGCTCGCCGCGGCCATCGCCGCCGTCCGCACGCGCGCGGAGCTCGAGGACCTCTATCTGCCGTATCGCCCGAAACGCCGCACCCGCGCGACGATCGCGAAAGAGCGTGGCTACGAGCCGCTCGCCGATGTGATGTGGGGAGTGCCGGGCGCGAAGTGGGAACAGCCGCTCGACGATGATGCGCTTGCCGGCGCGCGCGACATCTGCGCGGAGCGCGTTTCCGAAAGCGCGGAGCTGCGCCGGTTCGCGCGCATGCACGCCACGCGTCGCGGCGCAATCGGCTCAGCGGTCCGTCCGGAGAAGAAGGACGAGAAGACGAAGTTCGAGATGTACTACGACTGGCGCGAGCCGATCGCCGCGGTGCCGTCGCATCGTGCGCTCGCCGTCTTCCGCGGCGAGACCGAGGAAGTGCTGAACGTGAAGCTGCAGCTGCCGGACGAGGAGATCGTCACCGGCATCAAACAGCGCCTCCTGCGTCGCACGCCGATGCCCGATCAACTCGCGTTGGCCATCGAAGACGGCTGGAAGCGCTTGCTGTCCGTCTCGATCGAAGGCGAGCTCCGCGCGGACCTCAAGCAACGCGCCGACGCGCAGGCGATCGACGTCTTCGGCCAGAACCTCCGCAACCTTCTCCTCGCGCCGCCCGCCGGCAGCCGCCGCGTGCTCGCGCTCGATCCCGGCCTTCGCACCGGCATCAAGACGGCGATGCTCGACGCGACCGGCAAGCTCCTCGAGACCGCGACGCTCTACACCGAGCGCTCGGCCTCCGAACGCAGCTCGGCGCAGAAGCTGTTGCAGCGCCTCGTCGCGCAACACAAGCCCGACCTGATCGCCGTCGGCAACGGCACCGGCTCGCGCGAAGCGGAAACGTTCGTGCGCGCCGCCGTGTCCGACGTCCCTCTCGTCTCCGTCCCCGAGCAAGGCGCCTCGGTCTACTCGGCCTCGGAAGTCGCGCGCGACGAGTTTCCCGATCTCGACGTCTCGCTGCGCGGCGCGGTCTCGATCGGCCGTCGCCTGCAAGACCCGCTCGGCGAATTGGTGAAGATCGAGCCGAAGTCGATCGGCGTCGGCCAATACCAGCACGATGTCCACCAGCCGTTGCTCAAGAAAAAACTCGGCGAGACCGTCGACTGGTGCGTGAACCTCGTAGGCGTCGATGCGAACACCGCGTCGCCGCAGTTGCTCGAGCACGTGTCGGGCATCGGCCCCGTGCTGGCGAAACGCATCGTGGAGCATCGCAACACGACCGGCCCGTTTCCCGCGCGCCGTTCGTTGCTGGAAGTCCGCGGCCTCGGCGCGCGCGCATTCGAGCAGTGCGCCGGCTTCCTGCGCATTCGCGACGCGCATCCGCTCGACGACTCGGCCGTGCATCCGGAGCGTTACCCGCTCGTCGAGAAGATGGCCAAAGACCTCGGCGTGCAATTGCGCGAGCTCGTCGCGAACGGGCCGATGATCGAAAAGGTCGATTGGAAACGCTACGTGGGCGGCGATGTCGGCGAGCCGACGCTGCGCGACATCCTGACCGAGCTTCGCAAACCGGGACGCGATCCGCGTGGTTCATTCGAGCCGCCGAAGTTCCGCGATGACGTGCAAACGCTCACTGACCTGCGCGAAGGGATGACGCTCGAAGGCGTGGTGACGAACGTGACCGCGTTCGGCGCGTTCGTGGATGTGGGCGTGCACCGCGACGGCCTCGTGCACGTGTCGCAGATCGCCGGGAAGCCGAAAGTCGGCGACCGCGTGACCGCGCGCGTGGTAAGCGTGGATTTGGATCGCAAACGGTTCGCATTGACGATGCGATAGAAAATGTAGGGCCGGCTCTCCAGCCGGCCCGATATCGACGCCGGGCCGGCTGGAGAGCCGGCCCTACATTTATGACACCTCACCTTCACGGCCTGCTCCCCGAGGACCTTGCGTCCTTTCTTCGATCGCACGATGTGAACGTGCGCGATGCGGAGGCGCGTCGCGTTCTTGCCCACGTCTTCGGGGGAAAAGAAGGCTTTCCCACCGCCCGACCCGTCCCGAAAGCGGTCGAAGAAGCGGTCGCGCATCTCACCCAGCGCACGAAGCTGGAGATCGTCGAGCGGGGCACCGATCCGAGCGATGGCTTCGTGAAGTACCTCTTTCGTCTGCCCGACGGCGCTTTCGCCGAGGCGGTGCGGATTCCGTTGGAGAAAGCGGGGAAGTTCACCGTTTGCCTGTCGAGCCAGGCGGGATGCGCGATGGGCTGCGACTTCTGCGCGACGGGCCGCCTCGGACTTGCGCGCAGCCTCGAAGCGTGGGAGATCGTGGCGCAGTTTCTCGCCGTCCGCGACGAGGCGCCGGGCGAAGTCACCGGCGCCGTTTATCAGGGGCAGGGCGAGCCGCTGCACAACTACGCGAACGTGCTGCGTGCCGCGGCGATCCTCGCGCATCCGTGCGGCGGACGCATCTCGGCGAAGGCGATCACCATCTCCACGGTCGGCCTCGTGCCGGCCATTCGACGCTATGCGTCCGAGGGACATCCGTACCGGCTGATCATCTCGATGACGTCGGCGATCGAGGAGCGTCGCAAGCGATTGCTGCCCGTCGCGAGCGCGTGGTCGGCGCGCGAGCTCGCGGATGCGGTGCGCACTTACCAGCAATCCGCCGGTGGACGCGTGACCATCGCCTGGGTCGTGATGGGCGGCATCAACACCGGCGAGGACGAAGTCGCGGCATTGCGCGAGCTGTTCGCCGGCGTGCCGCTGCGCATCAACCTGATCGACGTCAACGACGCGCGTCCCGACGGCTACCGCCGCGCGTCAGACGAGGAGCTGGCGGCGTTCCGCGACGCGCTGCGCGTGCTGGAGGTGCCGGTCGTTCGCCGCTACTCCGGCGGCGCGGCGAAGCACGCCGCGTGTGGCATGCTCGCCGCCGAAGTCACGCAGTCTGGGCCAGCTTCATCATCTCCTCGACCAGCGTAGCGGCCTTCTCCGCGCGCGATCGGTACGCCGGCTGATACAGCACGTGAATCGCCGCCGTGCGCAGATCGTCTTCCGTCGCGAACCGCGTCTTGATGCCGACTCCGACGCCGCTCCACTGCACGAAGTTCGCGACCTCCGGCTGTTCCTCGGTCGACACGGCAATCACTGGAATGCCGTTCGCGAGCGCGATGCGGATCGAGCCGTAGCCGCCGCTCGTGATGAGCAGGTCGACGTACGGCATCAGCTGCGCGTAGGGGACGAAGCGTTCGACGCGCACGTTCTCCGGCAAGTCCGCGAGATGCAACTCCTCCGGCGCCTTGGCTCCGGTCGTGACGATGACGAGCACTTCTTCGTCGCCGAACGCGCGGATCGCCGGCCGCAGCAGCGACCAGCCTTTGACGAGGATCGTGCGGCGATGGGCGAGCTTCGGCCACCATGCGGGACGCGTCCAGCCCCGCGGCGCGTCGCCTTGCTCGCCGGGCGTGAGGATGAACGGCAATTGCGTCAAGCCGGCACCTCGGCCAGCCGGCCCGGCCGGCTGCGCTGATTGGCCAAGCCTTCGCGGTTGTTGTCGTTCCCGTCTACTTCAGCGCGGATCGTGACGTCTGCCGACGTCCTCGGCAGCCGGCAGGCGAACTCCTCGACGTCGGCGGCTTTGACCATGCGGATGAGGGCGAGCTGCTGTTGGGTCGACTCGGTGGCGCCGAACACGCCCCAACAGCCGCGCAACGCAGCGTCGATCGAGGCGCGGTCGTCGAGATCGGCCCCGACGACTTCGGCGCCGAGGCTGCGGATGGATTGGGCGAAGGGGGAGTCGGGAGCGGGCGTGGCCAGCCGGACGTCGAACCCACGCGGGATGAGCCGGCGGGTCAGGCTCTCGCCCTCCTCCGCCGTCGTCCCGATCAAGAGGATCAACCGGTTCTTCATGCCGGCAATGTACGGAGGGCCGCTTACGCGTCGCTTACAAATCAAAAACGTAGGGCCGGCTCTCCAGCCGGCCCAGCATCGACATTGGGCCGGCTGGAGAGCCGGCCCTACGTTTTGTTTACGGAACGGGTTTCAGCGCGACCTGGATGTCGTTGTTGCGATGCGCGTGGACCGCGCCGGTCCAGAAGTCGGTGAAGAGGCCGGCGACGCCGACGCCCAACGCCGCCGCGCCCCACGCCTTGTCTTCGCGCTTGGAGGACGTGAGCCCGTAAGCCGCCGCGGGGATGAACGGGGTGAAGACCATGTTCGACCAGTACGTCGGATTGACGCCGCCCTCGACGTTCACCGTCTCTTCGGCGAAACCGTCCTTCTTTACGTGCAGCACGCAGTCGCCTGCGCTGCGGGGGATGACGATCTTCGTCGGCGTGGCGCCGCTGCCCGTCTGCTTCCCCTCGCAGAGGATCGAGGCATCCGCGCCGTCCGGCGTGGAGCGCACCGCGATCTCTTCGTACTTCACTTTCGGCGCGAGCATGGTGGCGCAGGACGCGAGCGGGAGCGCCCAGAGGAGCAGCAGAAGGTTGCGCATGGAGATGGTGTAACACGGCGGCCTCGGCCGTGGAGTG
>JAFAVZ010000017.1 GCA_019242175.1 Acidobacteriota bacterium | reverse complement strand
GCCTGTCGATGCCGCACTCGCCGCGCATTCACGACGGCAAGCTATGGCTGCTCGAGAGCGCGAAAGGCACGCTGGTCCGCATCGATCCCGCGCGCGGCGACGTGGAGACGGTCGCGGAGCTGCCCGGCTTCACGCGCGGCCTCGCGTTCGCCGGGCCGCTCGCTTTCATCGGCCTCTCCCAGGTCCGCGAGAGCGTCTTCGACAACATCCCCCTCGGACAGCGCCTGCGCGCCGAGGAACGGTCTTGCGGGATTTGGATCGTGGATACGCGGAACGGCCGGACGCTCGGCTTCGTGCGCTTCGAAGGCGACGTGCAGGAGATCTTCGACGTGCAGCTGCTACCGGGCATCGCCTATCCGGAGTTGCTGGAGTTCGGCGAGGATCTCGTGGGCGCCTCGTTCGTGCTTTCGGATGCGGCGCTGGCAGACGTGGCGAAGGGATGAGGAGGAATGCGATGAACAAGATCACTCCCCACTTGTGGTTCGACAATCAGGCGCGGGAAGCAGGCGCGTTCTACACGTCCGTGTTTCCCGGCTCGCGTGTGAAGAGCACGACGACGCTGCACGACACGCCGTCCGGCACCGCGGAGATCGTGACGATCGAGCTGGCGGGCCAGGAGCTCATGCTGCTCTCCGCCGGCCCGCTCTTCCAGTTCACGCCGGCGATCTCGTTCCTCGTCGCGTGCGAAACGAAAGAGGAAGTCGACGCGCTGTGGGCCGAGCTCTCGCGCGGCGGCAAGCCCATGATGGAGCTCGGCAGCTATCCGTTCAGCGAACGTTACGGATGGACGGCCGATCGTTATGGCGTGTCCTGGCAGGTGATGTACGCGAACGGGCGGCCGATCCGGCAGAAGATCACGCCGATGCTCATGTTCACGGAGAAGCAGGCGGGCAAGGCGGAAGAAGCGATCGAGCTTTACGTCGACGTGTTCCCCGACTCCGCGATCGAGCCAAACGTGCTCCGTCACGGCGCAGGCGAAGAGCCGAACGTCGAGGGGACGGTGAAGTTCGCCAGCTTCCGACTCGCGGGACAGGAATTCGCGGCGATGGACAGCGGGTATCCGCACGGCTTCGGCTTCAACGAGGCGATCTCCCTCGTCGTGCATTGCGACACGCAGGAAGAGATCGACGAGTACTGGAGCCGGCTCTCCGCCGACCCCGCCGCGGAACAGTGCGGCTGGCTGAAGGACCGTTATGGGCTGTCGTGGCAGATCACGCCGTCGGACATGGACGCGATGCTGGCCTCCGGCGACGAGGCGAAGATCGCGCGGGTCACGAAGGCGTTCCTGAAGATGAAGAAGTTCGACATCGCGAAGCTGCGTGCGGCCGCGGAAGGCGTCGAGGAGTGATCGCCGGTCATGGCCGCACGGTGAGGATGTCGATCGCGCTGTCGTTCGTGCGGTTGTCGGTCGTCGAGGCGTAGATGATCGCCGGGCCGCCGGTGTTCGTCACCTGCAACGTCACCCGACCGCCGGCCGGGACGTTGCTCGTGACCGGCGCGACGAACTGCGCCAGCGAGACCTGCTGGAAGAAGTTCGGCGCGTAGTTCAGCATCGTGGAGTTGGACGATGCGCCGTTCGCGTCGGTGACGCGCATGAAGATCACCGCGCCGGCGTCGAGGGAGCGGACGCCGACGTTCATGCGGAAGTTCTGCAGGTCGGCGGGAATCGCGATATCCGCCACTTCGCCCGGCTGCAACGCGGCACGGACCGGGATCATCCGTTCCAGGAAGCCGCTCGTCCCGGCCGCGCCGGCGTCGTTGAAGACGTGGGCGATGACTTGCGGCACGTACTCACCGGTCGTCATGACGTCGAGGCTGCCGACGCCGGTGGTGTTCATCGTCGCCAGCAGATCGCCGCTGTTGCTCGTGCCGGACGCCATCGGCAGCGTGAACGACGGGTCGGACGCCGACGCCGATTGTCCCTGCGGATGGAAGACGAACGTCAGGTGTTGCAGCGGCAGGCCGCCGGTGTTGTTGACCTGCACGTTCGTGCGGAACTGCGAGCCGAAGCCGCCCTGCACGGAGCCGACGACGGGGATGATCCCGCCCAGCACGCGGCTGGACGACGCGGCCCGGAACGCGTAGCGACTTCCGCGGTCCAACGACGTCGCGGGGAGATTGCCGCCGGCGAAGTCGCCCGTCACGATCACCGCGAGATCCGTCGGCGCGCCGTACGAGCCGATGATGCCGCCGCAGCTCTGCGGGCCGAGCATCGTCAGCGCCATGACGTCGCCTTTCTGCACGGCGACGCCGGGCGAGAGCGTGACGTTCGTGAGCTCCGAGGTGCCGGTCGAGAACGGGCCGCGTTCGGCGATCAACGTGTAGCTCGTGAGTGAGGCGGCGCGGAAGAAGCGGACTTTGAACGCGTCTGTACACGGGCCGTTCTGGCCGCGCCAACGGACCGTGGCGTCGGTGAGCGTCCCGTTCGCCGTGGCCGGGCGGCTGAGATCGATGACCGTTTTCGTCCCCGGCACGTACGCGAACTCGGCGCTGGACGGGATGTCGCCGACGATGACGTCCGCGGCGAAGAGCGGCAGCGCCGCGAGCGAGAGCGCGAGAAGAACGGGGACGAGCTTGGTCAGTCGCATCCCCACGAATGTCGTCGACTCGCCGCTTTGCCGCTGTGATCCGCGCCACAGCGGCGAGCACACTCAGGAGTTTCGCAAACGCGAAACGTGCCCGGCGACGAGCCGCCACCTCCCGTCGATGCGCACCACGGTGTCGGTGAACTGCACCTCGACGTTCACCTTGCTGCCGTCGCGGGTCGTTCCCTTGACGACCGTCCGGCCGGTGACGATCGCCGTGTCGCCGTTGTAGAGGCGGACCTTCATGTCGTAGTTGCGAAACTCCGTGTACTCCACGTCGCGGTCGCGCGCGGCCTTCACGTCGTCGGCCCGGGTCGTGATCACGCCCTTGCTGTCGGTGAGCGTGTAGCGCTCGTCGACCAGCTTCTCGATCGCGGCGGCGTCGTTGCGTTCGTAAGCCGCGCAAGCAGCGCGTTCGAGCGCGAGCACATTCTGGGTCGCATCGGCGAACGCGGAGCCGGCAACGAGGAGCGCGAGCAGGAAGGACACGGCTGTGACTTTCTTCATCCCGCGATGATACGAGAGCGGGCTCGTGCCACAATCCGTTCCGCGTGCCTTCGAAGCGCGAAGACCGGATCGCCATCGCGCTGCTCGCGCTGCTCGTCGTCGTGACGTTCGCCAACGTCGTCTTCGGCGGGCGCTCGCTCATCCCGAGCGAGATGCACAATCCGCTCGATCCGAGCCTGCGCGGGCCGAACGCGATCCCCATCGAGTACTTCAATGATCGCGGCCTGGTCACGCATCCGAACGTGCGGGACATCGCGGCGGGCGTCCATCAAAGCGATCCGGCGCGCGAGTTCTTCACGCGCAGCCTGCGCCGCGGCGAGCTCCCCTTCTGGGACCCCTACATCGGCGGCGGCGGGCCGTCGTTCGCGGCGCTCGTGCCGCAATACCTCTTCCTCCCG
>JAFAVZ010000654.1 GCA_019242175.1 Acidobacteriota bacterium | reverse complement strand
TACTCGACGATCTTCTCCTGCTTCGTGACCCGGCCCAGGCGCATGTATTCGCCGAAGACGCGGATGGAGGAGAGCGGCGTGCGCAGCTCGTGGCTCACGTTCGAGACGAAGTCGCTCTTCATCTGCGACAGCTTCGCCTGGCGCGCGACGGCGAGCGCGGAGAGCGCGATCGCGGCGAAGAGGAAGAGCGCGGCGCCGCCGGCCCAGAGCGCGTTGATGCGGAAGTTGAACGCCGCCATCTGTTCCGGCGACGCGCAGATGTCGCGGATGCCGACGCGCCAGTCGGTGAAGAGAAACGGCAGCGGCTGGGAGATGAACTCGCGTTGGCCGACGGCGCGCGGCGCGAACCGGCGCGGCTCGCCGATCATCACGGCGAAGTCGCTGTAGTCCATGAAGCGCTGCTTCGCCTTCCGCGATGCGATGGCCATCATCGCCTTGCGCGCCGCCTCGTTGTCGACGACGAGTCCCGCGACGCCGGTGACGCGCATGGAGTCGTCGAGGATCGGCTTCACCAGCACGCGGTTGCGCAAATCGCGTTCGTCGACGGCCACCGCTTCGCTGAGCATCGGCGTCTGCAGCTTGTTCAGCATCGCCCACGACGACGTCGCGACTTTCACCGCCTGCGCCTCGTCGTCGGTGAGCGACTTCTCCTTGCCGTGCGCGTCGAAGTACGACGCCTCGCCCATCGAGAGATAGCGGATCGTGAAGTACGTTTTCGCGCCGGCGAGCGGGCTCCGTCGAAAGTGCGCAGCCAGTTCCTGCGGCGACGCCAGCTCCGCCGGCGTGAGGCTCAGCGTCCGCTCGGACGTCGTGCGGTAGTACGTCTCGATCTCCTGGCTGATGTCCTCCAGGGTGCTGCGCAACCAGTTCCGTTCCGCCGACGCCGTGGTGCGCTCGAGCTCGTGGAGAAAACGGTATTGCATGACCAACAGCGCGCCGAGGGGGATCACGACGATGGGCAGGAGCCAGAGAATGGATCGGCGGAAGAAGCGGCGCATGGATCGGTGTGACGCGTATGGTCTCACGCAGGCTTCGCCCGTGGAGCCGCCCTGTAACAATTCGTTACCACTCTCTCTCAGCGCTGAAATGCATAGGCCACTTTCAGAAACATCGAACGGCCGCTGGGCTGAAAAACGGCGCGTTCGTCGAGCGTTCGGTTGTCGCCGTAACCGACGAAGAACACCGTCTGCCAGTTGAGCCGATACGCGTAGAGCGCGGAAAGCGAGAGGTTGCCATCGCGCGACGTGCGCAAGTCCGTGTCTTCGTGTTGCCCGATCAAACGGACGAGCGAACGCGCGTCGAACGAGTACGTCATCTTTAAACGTGTGATGTTCGCCGCGTAAGAGTCGACGACCCAGTCGCGTTTCGCGCTGCCCGCGAGCTCGAGATGCTCGGTCGGCCGCACGGTCGACGTGAACGTGAGTGCGCCGCCGCGCCCAACGCGGCTACACGTGTAGTCGACGCGCTCGCCCCACGCGCCTTCGAGCTGCAGCAACGGCAGATTGCGATTCGGCGCCGCCTTTAGCGAGCCTTCGACGAAGCGATACGCGAGCATGCGGCCGTCGACGCGTTCGCCGTCCGTCGGACGGAGCGAGATCCAGCCCGAGCTCCCCCACTTTCCCTCGAAGTACGAGCCGAACGCCGTCAGGCGCCGTGTCGACGCGCCGCCGTCGTAAGCCACGTTGTGTTGCGCCGCGACGTAAGGCCGCAGGTAGCTGAAGAAGCCGCGCGTCGGATACGCGTGGCCGCCGGCCTCCGCATACACGAGCCGATGTCCCACCCTCGGAATGAACCCGTTGTCGTCGCGGAATCCGGGCGACGTGTCCTGCACCTCGGCGAACAGGTCGTACTTCGGCCGATCGCGCGTCGCCCACGCGCGCATCGCATGGCCGCGCGAAGTCTGGCCGTTGAAGCTCGCGCTCAAATCGGGCCGGCGCGGATTCTCCGTGTCGCTGAAGAGGATCTGCGCCGCAAGCCGGTTGTCCTTTGTCATCTTCCACAAGAGGTCCGGACCGAGGACGCGGTTGTAGCCACCGCCTTCGATCTCGCGCGTCGTGGCGAGCATGCCGGCGAACGAGCTGCCGAAAGACGTGCGCAGGCGACCGAGGAAGACTCGGGAGCGGAAGTCCTGCGGCACTGTCTCCGAGCGGTACAGTCCGGGGAGAATCAGGCTTCCGCCCCCGCGATCCTCCGAGACGAGCATCGTGTATGCGCTCCGCCCCAACTCGCCCGTTGCGCGCGCGCCCCACGCCGGCGATGTGATGGCGCGCGTGTAGACGGCGCGCAGCGGCATCGACAACAGGTCGACGCCTTCGAGGAAGAACGTGCGCTTCTCCGGATAGTCGAGCGCGAAGCGGCTGTTGACGGAGACCTGCGGCGTGTCCGACTC
This sequence comes from Acidobacteriota bacterium, assembly GCA_019242175.1. Taxonomy (GTDB): domain Bacteria; phylum Acidobacteriota; class Thermoanaerobaculia; order Gp7-AA8; family Gp7-AA8; genus JAFAVZ01. Next base: position 806 of record JAFAVZ010000654.1, on the reverse strand, counting down.
GATCTGCGAGAAGTCGGGATTGAGCGTGCCGTCGACGGTGAGCTTCGCGCTCGGCTTCCACTTCAGATCGAGGCCGACGTCGCTGCGCATCGGATCGGCGATCATCGCCTCCGCCGGCTCCGCATGCTCGAAGCGATTCGCGGTCGTGTACGGCGCGAGGACGAGATGGCCGCCGGTCGGCAATCCGGTGAGACCGGTCAGCTCCGCCGCGTAGCACACGAAGCAATTGCGGCTCTTCGGAATCGGCGTGTTCGCCATCACGTAGCGGTAGTCGCGCGGATAGTTGCGGGTCAGCATCACGGCCCAGGTCTGCGGATCGCTGCTCGGATAGCGCAGCGACGACAGCGGGATGCGCAGCTCCGCCGTCCAGCCATTCGCCGTGCGCCGCGCCTTCGCCTCGAAAAAGAAGTCGGGCGCGAAGTCTTCGTCGCCGTTCGTGTCGTTCATCACGCTGTCGGACTGGATGCCGCGCGGATTGACGCGGAAGACGATGCCCGACTTGCGATCGTTCTGCGTGTCGATCATCACCGCGACGTAGTCCTGATCGGCCAGCACCTGGTCGCGTTCGACGAACGGCGCGCGGATCTCGTCCGGATGCGGATCGCGCGCGTCGAAGCCGACGTAGACGTACTGCGAGTCGTACGTCAGCAGCGCGGTCGTCTGCACCGGCGGCGGCGCGTTGTCGCCCTTGAAGTACTCGACGAACGTCTCGATGCGCTCGGCTTTCGACCAGCCGTCGTCGGAGAGATCGCCGTTGAGGACGATCCCGCGATCGAGTTTCGAGACGTTGATGCGCGTGGGAATGG
>JAFAVZ010000627.1 GCA_019242175.1 Acidobacteriota bacterium | reverse complement strand
GAGGATCTTCGCGCCGATGCGCGCGGCGCCGTCGAGGGCGACGACGCGCGCGCCTTCCCGGGAAGCGAAGATCGCCGCCATGAGCCCGGCTGCGCCGGCGCCAACGACGGCGACGTCGAAGGGTGGCGTGGTCATGAAACGTGGGAGCGGGCTTCAGCCCGCTCCAGGACGGGCTGAAGCCCGTCCTCACGTGTCACGTTCACGGCTGCGGCGTCGGGCCGGGCGGCGCGCTCGGCGGCGGAGCGCCGGGGCCGCCGGCGCCTTCCGGACGGGCGGGAGGGGCGGGCGGAGGGGCGGGGGCGGGGTCGAAGTCGTTCGGGACGGTCTTGCCGCGGTGGCACGTCATGCACGTCACCTTGCCGTCGTGCGTCGCCACCTTCGAGATGTAGTCCTTATTGATCCGTTCCGACATGCGCATCATCGCGCGCGCGGTGTCCTTTTCCGACTTGGCGTCCGAGGCGAAGTTGAGGGCGGGCTTCGCGCCGGGGGCGTTCGCGGCGTGGCAGTGGCTGCAGCGGACGCCGAGGGAACGGGCGAAGAAGCGCATCGTATTTTCGAGCTCTTCCTTGCTGATGTTCTGCGGCAGCACGCGCAGATTGTGAAACTCCAGATTGTCCGGACGGGTGGCGGCGGCTTGTTTCTGTTGCTGTACCGCCGTGCACGCGAGCAGGGGAAGCAACGTCAAAACGAACAGGAAGCGTGACTGGGACACCATGTTCCCTCCTGTCCTCAATGCTATCCTGCGCCCGCCATGCGCCGACTCCTTTTTTCCGTCGCATTTTGCGCGACGTTGATCGCCGGACACATCCACGCAGCGACGGCCACGTATCAACCCGTCGACGCGGCGCAACTGCAGCTCGCTTTGCGCAAATTGACGGTGGTCGGAAGCGCGATGTACATCGCCGCGCACCCCGACGACGAGAACACGGCGATGCTCGCGTGGCTCTCCAACGAACGGCTCTACCGCACCGGCTATCTCTCCTGCACGCGCGGCGATGGCGGCCAGAACCTCATCGGCGACGAAAAAGGCGAGCTCCTCGGCGTCATCCGCACTCAGGAGCTGCTCGCCGCGCGGCGCATCGACAACGCCGAACAGATGTTCACCCGCGCGATCGACTTCGGCTTCTCCAAGAACCCGATGGAGACGCTGAACATCTGGGGCTACGACACCGTCCTTGGCGACGTCGTTTGGAACATCCGGCGGTTCCAGCCGGACGTCCTCATCACCCGCTTCCCCACCACCGGCGAAGGCGGCCACGGCCATCACACCGCGTCCGCGATTCTCGCCGGCGATGCGTTCAAAGCCGCCGGCGATCCGACGCGTTTCCCCGATCAGCTCCGCTACGTGGGCGTTTGGCAACCGCGACGGATCTTCTGGAACCGCTTCTCGTTCCAGCCGATCAAGCCCGATGACCCCACGGTCGCGAAGTCGCTCCGGGTCGACCTCGGCGCGTTCAATGAGCTGCTCGGCCGCGCGTACACGGAGATCGCGGCGGAGAGCCGGAGCCAGCACAAGAGCCAGGGCTTCGGCGTCGCCGAACGGCGCGGCACGACGCTCAACTACTTCGACCAGCTCAACGGCGATGGGGCGGCGAAGGACCTCTTCGAAGGCATCGACACGACGTGGAGCCGTTACCCGGGCGGCGAAGCCCTCGGACGCCTGCTCAATCAGGCCAGCGAGCAGTTCGATCCGCGCAATCCGCCGAAGTCCATCCCGGTGCTGCTCCAGGCTTACGACGAGCTGGAGCGCATCAACGCGCGCGGCGGCGAGTGGTCCAGGCATCCGTGGCTCGACGTGAAGCGCAAGGAGCTGCTCGAGGCGATCCGCGCTTGCGCCGGCCTCGCCATCGACGTCGCGGCCGCCGACTCCTCGGTCGTCCCCGGCGGCGAGCTGAAGGTGAGCGTCACGGTCATCAATCGCTCCGACTATCCGTTCCAGCTGACGACGATCGGCTCGCGCATGGCGAACCCGAGCAAAGGTGTCGGCGAAGTGCTGAAGAACAACGTTCCGATCAAGACGGACCTCTCGATGAAGGTGCCGGCCGATCAGGGCTACTCGCAGCCGTACTGGCTCGCGGGCCCGCCGAAGGGCGGCGCGTACTCGGTGCCCGACCAGTCGCTCGTCGGGTTGCCCGAGAATCCGCCGGCGCTCAGTCTCATCGTGACGCTCCAGGACGAGGGGATGCACTCGCTGATGTACGTGGTGCCGGTCGTCTATCGCTGGACCGATCCGGTGCGCGGCGAGATCGTACGCACGGTCGACGTCGTGCCGGAGATCAGCGCAAACCTTGCGTCGCGGGTGTACATCTTCCCCGAGTCTACGGCGAAGCCGATGAGTGTTTTCCTGCAGAGCTTCGTCGGGGCGACGGAAGCGACCGTGCGCATCAAGACGCCGGCCGGCTGGGAAGTGACGCCGGCCTCGGCGAAGGTGACGTTCGCGGCGAAGGGCGACGAGGCACGGCCGATCTTCAGCGTGACGCCGCCGAAGGAAAAGAGCGACGGCAAGGTGTATGCGGAAGTCGAGCTGCCGAACGGGAAGAAGAACACCTGGGGCCTGACGGAGATCGAGTACCCGCACATCCCGCCCCAGCGCGTGTTCGGCGATGCCGCGGCGAAAGTCGTGCGCGACGACATCAAACGGCGCGGGCGCTCGATCGGCTACATCATGGGCTCGGGCGACGAAGTCGGCGAGGCGCTGAAGCAGGTCGGCTACGAGGTCTCGCTGCTGACCGACGCCGATCTCGAGCGCGGCGACTTTTCGCGGTTCGATGCGATCGTCGCCGGCGTGCGCGCGTACAACACGCGGAAGCGTCTGCGGTTCGCGCAGGCGCGGCTGATGGAGTACGTGAAGAACGGCGGCACGTACGTCGTGCAGTACAACGTCAACAATGGGCTGGTGCTCGATCAGCTCGGGCCGTATCCGTTCAAGGTGTCGAACGATCGCGTGACCGTCGAGGAAGCGCCGGTGACGCTGCTCGCGCCCGATCATCCGCTGCTGAACACGCCGAACAAGATCACTGCAGACGACTTCAAAGGCTGGGTGCAGGAACGCGGGATCTACTTCACGACCGACGCCGACCCGCAGTACCAGACGATCCTCTCGTCGCACGATCCCGGCGAGCCCGAACGGCCCGGCGGATTGCTGTTCGCGCGCTACGGAAAGGGCGTGTACATCTACACCGGCTACGCCTGGTTCCGGCAGCTGCCGGCGGGCGTGGCGGGGGCGTACAAGCTGTTCGTGAACCTGGTGTCGGCGAAGTAGTTGCTGGTTGCTGGTGACTCGTTGCTGGTAGATGTCACAGCCCGGTAACGGCACGTTCGCTCCGTTGCCATGAACGTTTCGGCGAGTTGTTCGTAGATTGAGCAGCTACTAGTAACCAGCAACCAGCAACCACGCATGTCCGACGACACTCCTCCCATCGGCCGCTCCTGGACCGTGCTCTACGCGGCGGTGCTCATCAACCTCGTCGTGATGATCGCCATCTTCTACGCGTTCACGAGGTACTTCCGTTGAGCAGTCTCGACTGGCTCGTCCTCGGCGCGACGCTCGGCTTCATCGTCGCCTACGGACTGTGGAAAGGGCGGCAGCAGCGCAACCTCGACTCTTACATCCTGGCCGACCGCAAGCTGCAGTGGCCGACGATCGCTCTGTCGATCATGGCCACACAGGCGAGCGCGATCACGTTCCTCTCCACGCCCGGCCAGGCCTATGCAGACGGCATGCGTTTCGTGCAGTTCTATCTCGGCCTGCCGATCGCGATGGTCCTGCTCTCGATCTTCGCCGTGCCGATCTTCCATCGGCTCAAGGTCTATACCGCGTACGAGTTCCTGGAGACGCGTTTCGACGCGAAGACGCGCACGCTCACCGCGGTGCTGTTCCTCATTCAACGCGGCCTCTCGACAGGCCTCACCATCTACGCGCCGGCGCTCATCGTCTCCGTGCTCCTCGGCTGGAACCTCTATCTCACGAACCTGATCATCGGGACGCTGGTCATCATCTACACCGCGACCGGCGGCACGAAGGCGGTGAGCTGGACGCACGTCCAACAGATGCTGATCATCCTCGGTGGGATGGCAACCGCGCTCTTCATCGCGGTGCGCTCGATCCCGGCCGACATCTCGTTCGTCGAGGCGGTGCGCGTCGCGGGACGGATGGGCCGCCTGAACGCGATCGACTTCTCGTTCGACCTCACGACGAACTACACGTTCTGGTCCGGCCTCGTCGGCGGCCTGATGGTCGCGCTGTCGTACTTCGGCTGCGATCAGTCGCAGGTGCAGCGCTATCTTACGGGCGAGACGCCCGCCGAGTCGCGGCTCGGCCTTCTCTTCAACGGCCTGGTCAAAGTGCCGATGCAGTTCTTCATCCTCTTCGTCGGCGCGATGGTCTTCGTGTTCTACCAGTTCGTCGCCCCGCCGCTGTTTTTCAATACCGCGGAACGGGCGAAGATCGGTGTGAGCCGCTTCGCTGCCGATTACGCCGAACTGGAGGATGCGCATCGCGCGAACTTCGTCGAGAAACGGCAGCACGTGCGCGAGCTGGTGACGGCGATGCGCGCGGATGACGAAGCCGGCGCGACGGCGGCGCAGGCGAAGGTGCGCGCCGTGCAGGCGCGCGACGCGGCGACGCGCAAGGCGGCGGTGGATCTGATCAAACGCAACGATGCGACGGCGGATGTCAGCGACACGAACTACATCTTCCTCAGCTTCGTCCTTCGCTTCCTGCCAGCCGGAGTCGTCGGGCTGGTGATGGCGGCGATCTTCTGCGCGTCGATGTCGTCGACCGCGGCCGGCCTGAACGCGTTGTCTTCGACGAGCGTGGTCGACATCTACAAACGGCTGATCAATCCCGATGCGACGGAAGCCGACTACGTGCGGATGTCGCGTCTGCTCACGGTCTTCTGGGGCGTGTTCGCCATCGCATTCGCCATGTACGCGACGCGCCTCGGCTCGCTCATCGAGGCCGTGAACAAGCTCGGCTCGTATTTCTACGGCTCGATCCTGGCGATCTTCATCCTCGCGTTCTTCACGAAGACCGTCGGCGGCACCGCGACGTGTCTTGGCGCGATCGTCGGGGAGGCGACGGTGCTGTACTTTTCGTTCTTCACGAAGACGGCGTGGCTGTGGTGGAACGTGATCGGCTGCGTGGTCGGCGTGATCGCGGCGCTGGTCATCGAGCGCCTGCTGCCGAACAACGAGGCGGAAGAGATCGCGGAGGTCGCGTGACGAATCTCGCCCGGAACGAGTTCTTCGGCGCGCGCGTGGCTTCGCGGCAGATCGGCGGGTTCGCGATGTCTCTCACGCGGTATTCGTCGCCGGTGATTCCGTGGCACGGCCACGAGGAGGCGTACCTGACGTTCGTCGTGAGCGGACGCTATCGCGAACGGCTCCGGACCGGCGTGCGCGATTGCCTTTCCCGCGCGCTGGTGCTGCATCCGGCCGGCGAGCGTCACGCGGACGAGTTCGCGTCGCGCGCCGCGGTTTGCCTCAACCTGCACTTCGACCGCTCGTGGCTTCGCTCACTCGCGACGCGCGGGGATTCGTTCGAACGCTCGGCGATGCTGTTCACGCCCACGACGTCGGCGATCGGTGCGCGCCTGGCGCGGGAGTTCCGCCGCAACGACGACCTCTCGCCCATCGCCGTCGAAGGCCTGCTGCTCGAGCTGTTCGCCGAGACGGCGCGCTCGTCAGCGGCCGGCTCGCGTGCGCCTGCGTGGCTGCGCAATGCGCACGCGCTGGTCGTCGCACGCTTCCCCCATCCACCCACCCTCGCCTCGCTCGCCACGGAAGTCGGCGTGCACCCCACCCACCTCGCCCGCGCGTTCCGCCAGCACTACGGGATGACCGTCGGCGACTTCGTGCGCGACTTGCGCGTGGCGTTCGCCCGGGAACGGATCGCCGCCGGCGCGCCGCTCGCCGAGATCGCGCTGGAGGCCGGCTTCTCCGACCAAAGCCACTTCACCCGCGTGTTCCGCCTCGCGACCGGAACGACGCCCTCCGAGCTCCGGCGCGGATGAATTCCGGTCTTCCTGCGCGCGTGCACGGCGAAGTTGCGTGCGTGTCGTCCTGGCGGGCACGGCCCGCCGCGTTTATTCGTAGGGCCGGCTCTCAGCCGGCCGCAATCAAGAATGATGCGGCGGGCCCGCCGCGACCGTGGCTCCTGGGCCGACTGGAGAGCCGGCCCTACGTTTGGCTCACGAAGCTCAACTGGCGCCCTGGCGAACGGAAAAGATCTGTGTCCATGTCATCCTGAGCCCCGAAGAGGGCGAAGGATCTCCCGGCACGTGCGCTCAGCGTGCGCATCAGGAGATCCTTCCCCGTCTTCGCGGGTCAGGATGACACGCAGCGCTGATCGCACGCTAATCCCCTCCCAACCCGCTCCTCCCGTTCCAGCCGCCCTGCCGCCCGCCCATTACCCTGTGGGTATGCGTCGGGTTGCCATCCTTCTCCTCGTTCTCGTCAGCGGTTGTGCGAAGGCAGCGGAAGCGCCGTTCGATGCGGCGGAGGCTGCGATTGCGGACGACAAGTTCGTCAAAGCGAAGGAGCTGTTTCGCCTGGCGGCCGAGAAAGAGAGCGATCCGGATCGGCGGGACAAGGCGGCCATTCGGTTGGCGAACCTCGAGTGGCGTGCGTTTCATGACGTCGCGGCGGCGCGGACGGCGTTGACGCTCGTACGTCCGGACGGCGAAGCGATCGCCGATGCATTGCTGGAGCGCGCGCGGCTCGAGGCGGAGTACCTCCGCGATCTGCCGGCGGCGAGGAAAGCGGCGGACGAGGCGATCGCGAAGGCGGCCACACGTGTCCAGAAGACGCGTGCAATCACGGTGCGTGCGGCGATCGATGTCGATGCCGCCATGCGCGAGCGGTTCGAAGGGCGGGCGGTGGACGAGGCTCCGCTAGCGCGAGCGATCGAGGCGTTGAAGGGCGTGATCGATCGCGATGGGCCGACGCTTCCCGTCTCGCGTTTCCTCCTCGACGCCGCGCTGATGACGAACGACCTTCCGACGGCGATGCAGGCGTGGCACTGGTACTACGGCGACGCGCCGAACGTCGACAAGCAGAACCTGGCGAAGGCGCTCGCAGGCGCGAGGTTCTTCGACGAGGCGGCGATCGTCGGAGGCGACAAGGACATCGCGGCGTACGCGAGATTCACCCGGCGCATCCGGGAGATCGCCGACGAGCATTACCGCACCGTCGCCATCGGCAATCGCAACGACAAGGCATTCACGAAAGCGCTAGACACCGAACGGCGCGCGCTCTGGACGGCGCTCGGCCTCCAAGGCGCCTACAACGCCGACAAGTTGCTCGCGGAGCTCGAAAGGCGTTACGCCGCCGTCTTCAACCTCGGCAAGACTGGCGACATCCTCGATCTGCACTACGGACATCGCGTCGTCGACGAGAAGCGCGAAGTCTCCCAATACGGGAAGCACGGCACGCTCCGGTTCATCGCTCTCGACGGCATCGTCTCCAACGGCATCTCCATCTGGCGTTCCGACAACGGCGGCGGGGACGGCGGCTGGGCCTCGGACGGCGTCATCTATCAAGTGCGCCCGATGTACGCCGACGGTCCGGTGCGCCTTTGGCTGCGCACCGCTGATCCCGAGCTACGGGCGAAGCGCAGCAAGGAGATCGCGGAGGAAACGAAGCGCGACGTCGAACGCGCCGCGGCGCAGCCGATCCGCTACTTCCCCGGCCTCGCCATGCGCCTCGATCGTCAATACGGCGATGCGGTGCTCGCCGAGCTGAAAGCGAAGGGGCTGACGGGCGACGCCCTGCGCGACGCCTTCCTCGCCCGCGCCTGGAGCGACGTCTTCGAATCCTCGATCTGGGCCCACGAAGGGCGTCACGCCATCGACCAAAAGGAAGGGATCACCAGCTCGCCCGAGCTCGAGTTCCGCGCGAAGCTGTCCGAAGTCGCGTTGGGACCCGCACCCCGCAAAGCCCTCATCGGAGGCATCCTCGGCGGAGACATCGGCTCCGACACGCCGCACGGCAAAGCGAACAAGAGGATCGCCGAGGGTTTGGTGGAGTGGATGAAGACGCACGCAGGGGAGATTGCGGAGCTCGATACGAAGGCGCCGCTGCTCCCGCAGCTCGACAAGCTCACCGACGAGCAGTTGCGGAACGCCTTCCGATCGATGGATCCGCTGGCGCGGTGAGCCGCGCGGAAAATCGGATAGACTCGGGCGCGGAGGTATCAGCGTGCCGCATCGCTATCCGCAGGAGGCCGCGCTGCGCGACGGGCGCCGCATCCTGCTCCGACCCTTCACCGAAAAGGACGTCGACGCGCTCTACGAATTCTTCCAACGCCTGCCCGCCGAACACCGCCGCTTCGCCTGGGACCCCATCGACAACCGCGCGCTCATCGAAAGCTGGGGGCGCAACATCAACTACGCGGAAGTCTTCCCGCTCCTCGCGCTCGACGGCCACCAAATCGTCGGCGACGCCACACTGCATCGCCGTCACGGCGGACCGCTGCGCATGGTCGGCCGCATCCGCTGGTTCCTCGACCCCGACTATCGCGGCGTCGGGCTGGGCACGACGATGGTCAATCAGCTGATCCACATCGCCCAGGACCACGGCCTGCGCCACCTGAGCTGCATGCTGATCTCCGACCTCGAAGCCGACGCGGTGAAAACCCTCGAAGGCCTCGGCTTTCAGTCCATCGTGCAGCCGGGCTACGGGACGGATCCGGACGGCAATCAGCACGACATGACGAAGCTGATTTTGAAGCTGTAGTTGCTGGTTACTGGTTGCTGGTAGAACAAAAAAAGGCCGGATCGCACGAAGCGCCCGGCCTTTCTACTAGTAACGAGCAACTAGCGACCAGTAACTCGTCACCAACCAGCCGACTGCTTCTTGATCTCGGCCACGAAGTCCTTGTCCTCCGGCGTCGCGACCGCGAGCGCCGCTTCCACGGCCTTCTTCGCCTCGGCCTTGTTGCCGGCCTTCTGCTGCATGCGGGCCTTCAGCCAGAGCGCGCCGATCGTCGGCTTGGTCGCGATCGACTTGTCGATCCAGGCGGTCGCGTTCGCGGTGTCGCCCTGGTCGAATGCGAAGCTCGCGGCCTGATACGGCGTGCGCCAGTCGTCGGCGGCGGCCTTCGAGAGCGCGTCGGCGATGCCGGCCTTCGCGCGCGCGGCGGTTCCGGTCTCGACCTGGAACGGCACGGCGATCTTCTCCCAGCGCAGGACGATCGTCGCGCGCTCCGGGTTCACGTCGGTGAAGTCGAACGTCATCCACTCCGTCATGGGCGAGGCCATCGGCTTCGCGTCGACCACGAGCAGGTCTTTCTTCGGGTCGTAGTCGAAGCTGCCCCAGAGATTCGCATCGCCGTTGAGGGCGATCTTCCACGAGCTCTCGCCCGGGGTCGTGTGCAGGCTGTAGGTGCCGGCCGGCAGCGACTTGCCACCGATCGTGACGTCCGTGCTGAACTGGATCGTCGTCGCCTCGTTCGCGCCGGTGCGCCAGACCTGGCCGTACGGAACGAGTCCGCCCCAGATCTTGCGTCCCTTCACGCCGGGACGGCTGTAGGTGATCGTGATGTCGGTCAGGCCCACGGCCTGGGTGATGGTCTGCTTCGGCGAGGGGCGGGGGAGTTTGAGCTGGGCAGTGGCGACGGTGGGGAGCGCCGCGATCGCGGCAAGAGCCAGAATTTTACGCATGATTTCCTTTCCTCCTGTCGGGCTGTCGGAGGCCGGGGATCGTAGCAGAAGCTGGCGGCGTGAATTGCCTGCTGTGGGACCAGATGGCGCCGGGATCGGCGCCGTGAGCGAGGCGCGCGACGCAGGCATAGCGGTGACTATTCTGAGGAGGCGTAACAAAGCTCACGACGTCGAGACCAAGCCAGGTGGTTCCACTGCAGTCAATTCACGCCGCTACGGCCACTCGATCCAGACGCCCTCCAGCAGCGTGCGCCGCCCGCGGCCGTCGATGATCTCGACCTGGACGTCGGTGCTCGCCCGGATGTCGGCCGGCCGTTTCGCGAACGGCGCGAGGAACCGCGGACGCGGCACGCTCGGATACCACGGCAGCCCGCCGCTGAGCCCTTTGTCCTCGACGAGTTTCGTCGGAATGCGCACGCCGCCGTTGTCGAAGAGAAGATTCACTTCGCAAATGCCGTACGGCGACAGCGCCCAGCCGGAGAACTGCACGTTCGGGCCGAGGCGCTCTCCCGCGTGGGGAAAGTCGAGGACGCCGATCGTGCCGTCGCTGTAGGTGTAGCCGCCGGCCAGGAACGTCTCCAGCTCCGGCGGTCGGAAATCGCCGGCGCCAAGGAGGAAGAGCCAGTCGCCGTGGATGCCATCGTTGAAACGGCGGACGAAGCCGATGCGGCGCCGATCGAGCTCGCGCCGGAGCCAGGCGCGCACCACGTCTGCACGGCCGCCGAGACGGTCGGCGTGGACGACGAGGGTACGGACGCCGATGCGTTGGAGCTCGTCGAGGAAGTCGTCGCCGATCGGCGAGGCGCTCCACTTCGTCGACAACTCGAGCAACTCCGGCGGGACAAAGCCGGAGACGCCGTTGATGATCGGCCGGTGATGCCGCGTCGCGCGCAGGAGATAGCGGTAGTCGCTCCCCTCTTCGTCGATCGGCAACTCCGCGATCGGGCCGGTATCGTACGCGCGCAGCCAGGAGTAGACCTCCGGATCGCGCGGCGCGGAGGCGAACCAGCGGATCGGCGCCGCGCGCAGCTCGATGAGGAACAGCAACGGCACGAGCGCCGCTACCCACCTTCGTTTGCGCGCGAGAAGCGCCACCGCGAGCGCGACGAGGATCGCGATGCCGACGTACGCGATGCCCGCCCATCGCGCCGGTACGCGGATCGCGCGGAAGCCCGGCACGTACGTGAAGAGAAAGCGGTGGAAGAACGTGTGCAGCCCCAAGGAGCCGAGGAACCCGAGGGCCATCCAGAGCGAAGCGATGGCGATGATCTGGCGCTGTTGGCGCCACGTGAAGAAACCGCCGGCAGCGAGGAGCAGAGCCAGCGCGCCAGGAAACAGCCAGCGCTCCGGATCGACCTTCACATCCGCGAGCGGTCGATAGAGCACGTTGCCGACGCCTGGATTCAGCCAGTCACGCGGCTCCGCCGACCACGCCTTCGCCTCGTGCCAGTTCCGTTGCGCGCCATACAGCTTCGAGGCTTCCCAATACGGCAGCAGGAACGGCAACAACAGCGCGACCGCGACGAGCAGCGAGACGAGGAGCGGCAGCCATCGGCGCACGACGATCGGCATCGTCGCGGCGATCGCCAGGCTGCCGAAGAGCAGCCAGTGGATGTTCGTCAGGCCGTTCATCAGAAACACGGCGCCGAACAACGCCGCGCGGGGCCACGTCGGCCGCCGCGCGTAATGCAGCAACGCGACGATCAGCAGCGGCAACCAGCCGCACCACGTGTGCTGCAGATG
>JAFAVZ010000539.1 GCA_019242175.1 Acidobacteriota bacterium | reverse complement strand
CCCAGCCCGCGCGGAATCCCCTTCCGCGACTGCTGGTCGAACACCTGCTCGACCATCTCCATCATCCCGTCCATCTCCGCGCCGCCGCCCACGAGCACGACGCCGGAGCGCAGCTCCTTCTCCAGCCCGACCTTCTCCAGGTCGCGGTAGACGAGCTTCGCGATCTCCGCCGCGCGCGGCTCGAGGATGTTCGTCAGCTCGTGGCGCGAGAGGATCTTCGGCGCGCGGCCGCCGACGGTCGGCACTTCGATCGGATCGTCTTCCGTGACCATCGATCCGAGCGCGCAGCCGTAACGCTTCTTGATGCGCTCCGCGTCTTCCATCGGCGTGCGCAGGACGACGCTGATGTCGCTCGTGAAGTGCCCCGCGCCGACCGGCAGCACATTCGTGTGCACGACGTTCCCTTCGAGGAACACCGCATAGTCGGTCGTGCCCGCGCCGATGTCCATCAGCAGCACGCCCATCTCCCGTTCGTCCTGCGTCAGCACGGCCTCGGCGGCGGCGAGCTGTTCGAGCACGAGCTCCTGCACGGCGATGCCGGCCTTGTTCACGCACGTCAGCACGTTCTGGTTGTGCGTGCGCGCGCCGGTCACGATGTGCACGTTGGCCTCGAGGCGGCCGGCGGTCATGCCCAGCGGATCGTGGATCCCGTCCTGTCCGTCGACGACGAACTCGCGCGGGATCACGTGCAGCAGCTCCAGCTCGCCCGGGATGTTGATCGACTTCGAGGCTTCGATCACCCGGTCGATGTCTTCCCTCGCGATCTCCTTGTGCTTGCCCATCACGGAGACGACGCCGCGCGAATTGACCGAGCGAATGTGATCGCCGGCGATGCCGACGAACACCGACTCGATCTGCAGCCCGGCCATCACCTCGGCCTCATCGACGGCCTTCTTGACGGCGTCGATGGCCTGATCGAGGTTGATGATGTTGCCCCGGCGCGTGCCTTTCATCGGCGACGTTCCCTTGCCGATGATCTCCAGCTGGTTGCGGTCGTTGATCTCGCCGACCAGCACGCAAACCTTCGACGTTCCGATGTCGAGCGCGACGATGTACTTCTCTTCAGTCCTGGGCATTGGCGACTCCTTGCGTCGTGGGGTTTTCGTGGCCGGTGCGAAGGCTTCCCTTCGGCTTGACGACGATGCGGTCGTTGAAGCGCAGATCGGCGTATTCGATGGCGTTGGCGCCGAGGTTCTCGGCGCGCATGACGCCGTAGAGCGTCCGCCACTTCGCCGAGACATCCTCGGCATTCGCGTAGACGAACGCGCCGAGCTCGCGGTCGAAGAGGGCGAAGCTCTTCGGCGCAATGGGCTTCACCTCGGAGATCCGGGAGTAGACCTGCGGATCGCGCGTGCGGAGGTCGCGCACGAGCGCGATGCTGCGCGCGAGCTCTTCGCCCGATGCGTCGGCGATGATCGGCAGGTCTTCGTCGCCGACGTGCGGCGAGAGCTCGGCGAACGTGACGCCGTCTTCGTCGACGTACGCGAGGCGATCGCTGCGCTGCACGAGCGCGACGGCTTTGCGCTCGACGACGTTGATGCGCAGCGTGCCGGGCAGCTTCTTCTCGACGTTCACGGCGCGGATCCACGAGACACCGCGCAAGTCGTTCTGCACGCGGGCGATGTCGAGATCGAACAGGTTCGCGCCAAGGTAGCGCTGTGTGACTGCATCGAGCGCAGCGCGCGGGGCGTGCACGGCGCCACCGACTTCGATCTGGCGCACGGCGAAGCGCGAGCCGTTGTGGACGTTGCGATAGACGCCGATCGCGACGACGCCGATGACGACGACGAATGCGGCGTTGCGCAGCACGACGAGCAGCCGCGCGATCTGGATCTGGCGCTGGTTGCGGCGCAGGCGCGAGACGTCCGTCGGACGGAAGAAGCGCTGGGTGGTGTCGAAGCCGTTCATGCGCCTCCCCTCACCAGCGATTCCGCGATCTCGTGCACGTCGCCCGCGCCCATGGCGATGAAGACGTCGCCCGGCAGGATGCGCCGGCGCAGCTCGTTCACGACTTCACTGTTGCTGCGGTCGAGGAACTCCACGCCTTTCGTCGCCTCGGCGATCAGGCGCGCGGAGACGCCAGAGATCGGCTGCTCGCGCGCGGCGTAGATCGGCGTGACGATCGCGATGTCCGCAGCGCTCAAGGCCTCGCCGAACTCACGGGCGAAGTCGCGCGTGCGCGAGTAGAGATGCGGCTGGAACAGTGCGACGAGGCGCCGGTTCGGATAGCCGCTGCGCGCGGCGGAGAGCGTCGCGGCGATCTCCGTCGGATGATGCGCGTAGTCGTCGACGATGAGCGCGCCGGCGTATTCGCCGAGGATCTGGAATCGGCGGTCGACGCCGAGGAACTTGGAGAGCGCGGCGGCGATCTTCTCCGCCGGAATGCCGAGCTCCAGCCCGACACCGATCGCGGCGAGCGCGTTGCGGACATTGTGCTCGCCGGGGATGAACAGCTTGAAGAAGCCGACGCCCGGCACCTCGAAAGCCGAGCCGCGGTCGGCGAAGCGCACGTTCACCGCGCGCAGCTCGGCGAAGTCGCCGAGGCCGTAGCGGACGACGCGGTGATGGACGAGGCGGAGGAGATCCTGCACGTTCGGATCGTCGACACACGCGATCACGACGCCCTGCGGCTTCACGCCTTCGGTGAAGATGCGGAACGCTTCGACGATGTTCTCGAAGCTGCCGTAGTACTCGAGGTGATCGGCTTCGATGTTCGTGATCACCGCGATCTCGGGATGGAGCTGGTGGAACGTGCGGTCGTATTCGTCGGCTTCGACGACGACGAAGTCGCCCTTTCCGCTCTTCGCGTTCGAGTCGAGGTTGCGCAGGACGCCGCCGACGAGGATCGTCGGATCGAGGCCTGCTTCTTCGAGGACGACGGAGACCATCGCCGAAGTGGTGGTCTTGCCGTGCGTGCCGGAGATGCCGATGCCGCGCTTCGCGTTGACGATCTCGCCGAGGACCGACGAACGCTTCATCACGCGGACGCCTTTTTCGTGCGCCGCGTCGATCTCGATGTTGTGTCCTTTGACGGCGGAGGTGACGACGACGAGGTCGACGCCGTCGAGATGGCTGGCGTCGTGACCGATCGTGACATCGATGCCGCGGCGGCGCAGGAGGTCGGTCGCCGCGGAGCGTTTGAGGTCGCAACCGGAGACGGAGACGCCCGCGTCGGCGAGGATGTCGGCGATGGCGCTCATCCCGATTCCTCCGATGCCGACGAAATGGATGTTTTTAATGTCACCAAAATTCATTCTGTTGGTGGCGTCTTAAATGAAAATTTTAAACGCTTCCTTCAATCTTTTCTATGTAATCGACGATCTTTTTTGTGGCGTCGGGCACTGCCAATCCGCCCGCGGCCTCGCCCATGTGTCGCGCTTTCTGTGCATCGCCGAGGATGTCGGCGATGGCGGCGGCGAGCCGTTCGGGCGTCAAGTCGGCTTCGGTGATCACAACGCCGCCACCGGCTTTCTCGACGACGCGCGCGTTCAGTTCCTGGTGGTTGTTTGTCGCCGCAGCGAACGGGATGAAGACCGAGGGGCGTCCGGCTGCGGCTAATTCGCCCACGGTCATCGCGCCCGCGCGGCTGACGACGAGATCCGCGGCCGCAATTTCATCCGCCATCGGATCGAGGTACGGCACAACGCGCGCGCTCGCAAACGCGGACGCGCGATATGCGGCTTGCACCGTGTCGAGATCGTGCGGGCCGGTCTGGTGCACGATCTCCAATTCGTCTTTCATCCGCGCGAGGAACATCAGCGCGGCGGTCATCGCGTTGTTGATCACGCGCGAGCCTTGCGAGCCGCCGAAGATGAGGAGGCGCCGGCGGTTGCTGGTGGCTGGTTGCTGGTTGCTGGTAAGAAAAAATTCGGCTCGGATCGGGTTGCCGGTCACGACGCCGTTCTTTGCCTTCATCCGGCCGAGCGCCTCTTCGAAGCCGACGGCGACGACGCTCACGAAGCGTGCGAGGAGACGGTTCGTCAGACCCGGATACGCGTTCGACTCATGCACGATCGTCGGGATGCCGCGCAGCTTCGCCGCGAGCAGAACCGGACCGGAGGAATAGCCGCCGACGCCAAGCACCACCGACGGGCGATGCTTGCCGACGAGCTTCCACGCCTGCACGAAGCCGAGCGGCAACCGGAACAGGTTCTTGATCAGATCGACCGGACCTTTGCCTTTGAGCCCGCCGACGTCGATGAACTCCAACGGGAAGCCGGCCTTCGGCACGATCGTCTTTTCCAGTCCGCGTTGCGTGCCGACGAAGGTGACGCGGCGCGACGCGTCGCGGGCGAGGAACTCGCGCGCGATGGCGATGGCCGGGTAGATGTGTCCCCCCGTCCCACCGCCGGCGACCATCAGTGTCTCAGCCACGTTCGCCTCCCGGCGCCGTGTCATTCTGAGCTGCGTAGCCAGCGAAGAATCCGTACCGATCTCGCGCTGCGCACGAAGGTGCGGATCCTTCGGCGTCTTCGCGCCTCAGGATGACATCTTTTTCTCTCACGCCCATCTCGCCCATTTGGTTTTTTCTCAGGTGGATTGCTGCGATAAGTTCAGCAGGATGCCCATCGACATTAAAGTCGCGATGAGCGACGAGCCGCCGTAACTGACCAGCGGCAAAGGAAGGCCTTTCGTCGGCAGGAGACACAACGCGACGCTGACGTTGATCAGCGCTTGAAACGCGATCAGCAGCGTCACGCCGAGCGCTGCGTAGAACGCGAAGCGCTCGTCGCTGCCGCGCGCGATTCGATAGCCGCGCCACACGAGGAACGCGAACGCGCCGAGGAGCAGGATCGCGCCGATGAAGCCGAGCTCCTCGCCGATGATGGAGAAGATGAAATCGGTGTGCGGCTCGGGCAGGAAGAAGAGCTTCTGCCTTCCGTTGCCGATGCCGAGACCGGCGAAGCCGCCGGTGCCGATCGCGATCAGCGACTGCAAAGGCTGGAACCCTTTCCCGAGCGGATCCGCCTCGGGATTCAGGAAGCTGAGGACGCGGCCCAGGCGATACGACGCGCCGAACACCAACGCGCCGGCGGCCGGAATCAGGCCGAGCGAGAAGAGCGCGACGCGTTGCCAGCTGATGCCTGCGGCGACGACCATCCCGGCCGCGACGAGGACGAGCGTCGTCGCCGTGCCGAAGTCTTCGAGCACGATGAGCCCCGCGAAAAGCGCCATGACGCAGCCCAGCGGCAACAACGTCGACGTCAGCTCGTTGATCCGCTCCTCCCGTTTCGCGATGTACGACGCGAGGAAGAGGATGAGCACCGGCTTCGAGAATTCGGACGGCTGCAGTTGGAAGCCCGGCAGCACGATCCAGCGATGCTTGCCGTTGATTGGCGGCTGGAACAACGCCACGACGAGGCCGAGGAGCACGAGGCCCATCAGCGTGTAGATGATCCGTTTGTCGCGCAGGATCGCGAGGTCGAGATGCATCAGCACGAGCATCGCCGCGCCGCCGGCGATCGCTGCGACACACTGCTTCGTGAAGAAGTGATACGGATTCGTGGCGCCGAAGCGCGGCGTGGCGATCATGGCCGAGGCGCTGTAGATCATCACCAGGCCGAAGACGACGATGAGCATCGCCGCGCCGAAGAGCCACGAGTCGTACGAGAGCTTGCGGCTCATGACGAGAGCCCTCGCACCAGCTCCTCGAAGTGCTCGCCGCGATGCTCGAAGTTGCGGTATTGGTCGAAGCTCGCGCAGGCTGGCGAGAGCAGAACGGTCTCGCCATTCTTGCCATGCTCGCTCGCCCAGGCGACGGCGCGTTGCATGTCGCCGGCGGCGACGATCTCCGTCGCTCCGTCGAGCGCCTCGGCCACGCGATCGGCGGCCGAGCCGATCGTGAGCACGGCGCGCGCCTTCGCCTGCACGAGGTCGCGCATCCGTTCGAACTCGCCCGCTTTGTCTTTGCCGCCGAGGATGAGGAGGACGCTCGCGTCGGGAAAGGACTCGAGCGACTTGAGCGTCGCATCGACGTTCGTCCCTTTCGAGTCGTTGATCCAACGCACGCCGCTGCGTTCGCGCACGAGCACCATGCGATGCGGCAGGCCGGCGAACGTGCCGAATGCGATCTGCACGTCGACGTCGTCGACGCCGACCGCGCGCGCGGCGAGCCATGAGGCGAGCGCGTTCTCGACGTTCGCCGTTCCCTGCAGACGCAGCGAGGAACGCGGGATGCGGCGCTGTTCTTCGCCGATGGCGATGACGAGGTCATCCCCTTCGAGCCACGCGCCTTGTTCGACCGCGCCCGCGGACGAGAAGCGCCACACGCGTGCGGTCGTTTCGCGCGGCGCGCTGCGCCGGTCGTTGCCGTTCACGATCGCGACGTCCGCCGATTCCTGATTGCGGAAGATGCGGTACTTCGCCGCCGCGTAATCGCTGAACGTCGGGTAACGATCCATGTGATCGGGCGTGATGTTCAGCAGCAGCGCGACGTTCGCGTGGAACGTATCGACGGTCTCGAGCTGGAACGACGAAAGCTCGAGAACGTACGCGCGCGGATGCTCCGGATCGATCGCCGCGATGAGCGGCTCCCCGATGTTGCCGGCGACGATCGGATTGCGTCCGGCGACTCGCAAGATCTCGCCGATCAGCATCGTCGTGGTCGACTTGCCGTTCGAGCCGGTGATCGCGATGACGGTTCCCTGCAGCTGCCGAAACGCGAGCTCGATCTCGCCGACGATGGGAATCCCTTTCGCCGCCGCCTCGAGCAGCAACGCGCTCGTGAGCGGCACGCCGGGGCTGAGGATGATCGTGCTGACGTGGTCGAGGAGCGAAGAATCCTCGGTGCCGAATGCCCGCGCGACGCGTTCGTCGAGCGGATACGGCAAAGACGGCTCGGCCTTCGCGTCCGCGAGCACGACGTCGTCGCCGCGCTTCGCGAGGAAGTTGGCCGAGGCCACGCCGGATTTGCCGGCACCGAGTACGAGGACCTTGCTCATCGCAGTTTCAAAGTGGCGAGGGCCAGGAGCGCGAAGATGATCGCGATGATCCAGAAGCGGACGACGACCTTCGTCTCCCGCCAGCCCGATAGCTCGAAGTGGTGATGCAGCGGCGACATCTTGAAGATGCGCCTTCCGGTCAGCTTGAACGAGGCGACCTGCAGGATCACCGACAGCGCCTCGAGCACGAATAGTCCGCCGACGAGGACGAGCAGCAGCTCCTGCTTGATCATCACGGCGAGACAGCCGATGGCGCCGCCGAGCGCGAGCGAGCCGACGTCGCCCATGAAGATCTCGGCCGGATGCGCGTTGAACCACAGGAAACCGAGACACGCGCCGACCATGGCTCCGCAGAACACGGCTAACTCACCGGTCTGTGGCACCCACGCGATGCGCAGGTACTCCGCGATGCGCGCGTGTCCGGCGGCGTACGTGAGGATCGTGTACGTGACGGCGGCGACGAGCGTGGAGCCGATCGCGAGCCCGTCGAGGCCGTCCGTCAGATTGACGGCGTTCGAAGCGCCGACGAGCACGACCATCAGGAACGGGATGTACAGCAGCCCGAGGTTGAGAACGAATTTGATGAACGGAAACGTGATGGCCGTCGAGTAGTTGTTGTGGATCGACGGCAGGTAGCCAATGGCCAGACCGGCGAGGAGCGCGACAAAGAACTGTGCGCCGAACTTCTCCTTCGCGGTGAGGCCGAGGTTCTGTTTCTTCGCCAGCTTGCGATAGTCGTCGATGAAGCCGATCGCGGCGTACGCGAACGTGACGAACAGCACGATCCAGATGTACGGATTCATGATGTCCGCCCAGAGGATGGTCGGAATCAGGATCGCGACGTTGATCAGGATGCCGCCCATCGTCGGCGTGCCGGCCTTCTGCTGGTGCGACTTCGGCCCTTCCTCGCGGATGTACTGCCCGAGCTTGATGCGCCGCATCCGCTCGATGAGCCACGGGCCGAGGACGAAGGAGATGAGCAGCGCGGTCAGGGCGGCGAACGCCGTCCGGAACGTGATGTAGCGGAAGACGTTGAAGCCGGCGACGTAGTTGCGCAGCGGCAACAGAAGGTAATAGAGCACCTACTTCTCCTTCTCCAGCATGGTCACGATCCGGTCGAGGCCGATCCCGCGCGAGGCCTTGATGAGCACGAGGTCTCCCGTGCGGACGAAGTTCATGAGGAACGCGCCGGCCGATTCGGCGTCGTCGAAGTGATGGAGCTCGGTGAAGCCGGCGTCGCGCGCGCCGTCGAGCAACGCCTGCGCGCGGCGGCCGACGCCGACGATGACGTCGATCTCTTTCGGGATCAGCTTGCCCGACTCGCGGTGGTAGTCGAGCTCCTGTTCGCCCAGCTCGAGCATGTCCCCGATCACCGCAATCCGCCGAGCCGCCTCGGCCTGGCGAAGCAAGTCGAGCGCGCGGCCGAGGGCGTAGGGGTTGGAGTTGTAGGTGTCGTCGTAGAGCGTGGCGCCGCGCCACGGGACGATGACGCCGCGGTGGTACGCGGGCTTCACTTCGCCGACGCCGCGTTCGATGCTTTCCCACGCGATGCCCGCAACGCGCGCAGTGGCGATGGCGGCGACGAGGTTCTCGAGGTTGTGCCGCCCCGGCAACGCGAGCTCGAGATCGAGCTTGCGGCCTTCCGCTTCCAACGTGAACGCTGTGCCGAGAAGGCCGCGTTCGCGGACGTTCGTGGCGCGGTATTCGGCTTCGTGATCGATGCCGTACGTGACTTTGCGGCCCGGGTACTTCTGGCTGATCCGCATCACGTGCTCGTTATCCACGTTGATCACGATCGCCCCCTCGGGCTTCGTGTTCTCCAGCAACTCCTGTTTCGCCTCGGCGATCTTTTCGACGGTGCCGAAGAATTCGATGTGCACCGGGCCGATGTTCGTGTAGACGCCGATGTCGGGATGGACCAGGCCGGCGAGCAGGGCGATCTCGCCCTTGTGGTTCATGCCCATCTCGCTGACGAGGACCTCGGCGTCGTCCGGAACGTTGTCGACGCAGAGCGGGCAGCCGATGAGGTTGTTGAAGTTGCCCCACGACTTGAAGGTGCGGCGCTCGGTGCCGACGAGCGTGGCGATCATCTCCTTCGTCGTCGTCTTGCCGGCCGAGCCGGTGATGGCGATGAGGAGGAAGTCGCGCTCGTTGCGGATCGCGCGGGCGAGGTTCTGGAGCGCGACCGTGGTGTCGTCGACCTTGACGATGCCTTTGCCCGCCGGGACGTCGTCCGGTACTCGCGAGACGACCGCGCCGCGGCCGGTTTGCAAGGCCTGGTCGAGGAATTGATGGCCGTCGAGCCGCTCGCCCTGGATGGCGAAGAAGACGGAGTCGGGCTTCACTTCCCGGCTGTCGATGACGACGGATTGGGTCTCGATGTCGCCACCCTGAACGAGCTCACCGCCCGCCATGCGCGCGATGTCGGCGAAGGTCAACGTAGGCATGACGACCTCCGCGCGGGCTCTGTCATCCTGAGCCGCGAAGACGGCGAAGGATCCGCACCGATCTTGCGGTACGGATCCTTCGCTTCGCTCAGGATGACACTAGGCAGGTTGTTCTCTTCCGACTCCGCCGCGTTCCGATCGCCGCCCTTCCCCCGAAGCTGCC
>JAFAVZ010000192.1 GCA_019242175.1 Acidobacteriota bacterium | reverse complement strand
CGCAATTGCGCCGCCTCGAATCTCAGCAGCCTGACGGATGCGTGCCCGTTCGTCGTGTCCATGGTCGCTCCCCGTGGTGCAGACGGCTTCTTACGAGGCGGCTTTGAGCGGCGCCGGGACCGGCGTCTGCGTCTGCGTGATGGCGGTCGGAGCGTTCGGCTCCTCGATCCAGTCGTATTTCGCGTCTTTGTACTTGTCCTGTTCGATGAACAGATGCACGCGCGATCCGAAGCGATACAGGCCCTTCGGCATGAACGTGTTCTGGGCGAAGTAGGGCATGTTGCCGCCGAGGTCCATGTCGATGAACCATTCGACTTCGAGGTCGCCGGCTTTGGTGGGCGTCAGCGTCCAGGTATTGAGCATGAGAGGAATGCGCACGCAGCAGTCGTTGTGCGGAATCCGCTGCGGCTCGCCCGTCACCGTGTAGGTCAGCTTCTTCGTGGCCGGGTTCTGGGAGAACTGGGCGCGGGCGACGAACTCGCGCGGCGAGAGATACGGCCCGAACGGCACTTTCCAGGTCGTCCAGCTCGCGCGCAGGTTGCCGTCCTGGTCCAGCACGCGGTGGTCATACAGACCCGCCTCGTTGCGCATGGAGTGCTTGGTCGGCGGATGGGCGTCGCTGGCCCACATCACGAACTGGCTGAGCTTCGTGTTCATGTGCCACACGGCTTTGTACTTCTTGATCACCTGGCCGGGCTCTTTGAGGCCGTAGACGACGACGCCGTACTTCTCGCCTTCTTTTTCCCACTTGCCGGAGCCCGAGTACTTCCAGACGAAATGGGCGATGAAGCCCGTGATGACGAGGATCGTGAAGCTCAGGCGCAGGAAACGCAAGACGCGTCCCTTCCGTTTCGGTTTCGGCTCGGCCTGCGCGGTCACTTCGGTCGTTGCATTCGCGTCCATGCTTCCTCCAATTGCCATTGAGAGCGGTTGAGTGTTGAGAGTGGAAATCACATCGGTCATGAACGCCGGCGGGGATTTCAGACCGCAGGCGCGATTTGGTTGGCGAGGTATTTCCCGAGGCAGATGAGGGTGAGGGTCGGCGTGTTGACTTCGGGCGGGAGCACCGAGCCGTCGCAGACGTGCAGATTCCGGTATTGCGTTTGCAATTTCGCGTCGACGTGCCGACCGATCTTGATGGCGCCGCCGATGTGAGACGAGGAGACCGCGGAGGTGAAGAGGTTCTTCGCGCCGGCATGTTCGAGAACGCGGCGCGCGACCTGCTCCCCCTGAGCGAGCTTGTCACGGTCTTCTTCGGTCAAGGGCTTGCGGTACAGAAGGTCTTCTCCCAATTCGCCGCCGACGCTGTCTTTGACCATGACGCCCATGCCGATGCTCTTCGTATACGAGAACACGCGGCGCCATTGACGCTGGCCGAGCATGATCAGGCGATAGAACGTGCGGTCGAAATTCGCGTCGCCGATGCGGATCTCGTCATTGAGACGCAATCCCCACGAGCCTCCGAATCCTTCCTGCCCTTTGAGCGGCGAAGTGCCGTAGACCGCGATGCTCGGGTGGCAGTAGAAGCCGCTGTCGGCAGCGTTTTTGAGACCACTGCGGCGGAGAATCACGGGCGAGGCCGGGCCGCCCGCGGCGAGGACGACCGTCGAGGCGCGCGCCTGGCGGATCTCGACCGCTTTCCGCCCTTTCCGTTGCTCGTATTCGACACCGACGGCGCGGCCGTCTTCCACGAGGACGCGGAGCGCTCTCGCCTGGTTGACGAGCGTCGCGCCGCTGTTGACGGCATCCTGGACATAGGCCCGAGCCGTCCAGCGGGCGCCATACGTGTAGCCGACCGAGCACTTCGATTGGTCGACGAGCATGCGGCTCGTGAATAGCTCGTAGCCGAGAGCCGTGGCCGTTTCGCGCAGCTTGATCGATTGCGGCCGGAGAAGCGCGTCGGGCAACGGCGCGAGCGGCAACTCCTTCTCGGCCTCTTCGACTTCGCGGGAGATGTCGATGCCGAGGGATTGGAAGAGCTCGACGCGGGGACGAACGGTGGCGCCGAGATAGACGGCCGTCGTGCCGCCGGTCGTGAGCGCGCGGCCACTGGCGAGTTTGTCGCCTACGGACACGGCGTTCATCATCGAGGCGATCGGGAGGACGCCGTTTTTCAACGGCTGGTTCCCTCCCCGCTCCAGCAGCAGGACCTGCTGGCCGCGGCGGCTCAGTTCCCGGGCCACGGTGGCGCCGCCGGGGCCGGAGCCGACGATGATGGCGTCGAATTCAGGAGTCTTGTCGTTCACGGGAGCCTCCGGTCAGTGCGTGAAGCGCACGTTCGCGAGGATGGAATCGTGGGTGGCGTCGACGTCGTGGATGCGGACGTCGCCGTGGAACAGATCGCTCCAGCCGTAGTCGTGAGGAACGCTGGCGCGCTCCCGCGTTTGCGACGCGCGGTACAGAGAGACGTCGATGGCGCGCGGCAGCTTGGAAGGCTGGTGCTTGCGGTAGGAATCGATGTTCGCGCGGAAGACCGACATGCCGCTCGCGAGCTGTTGGGCGTTGACGTCGACGACGTCACGCTCGTTCAGGAGGCCGGCCAGATACTGCGCCTTCTGTTCGTCCGAGTACTCCTTCAGGACTTCGACGTCGAGGCCGAGATCAGCGCCGCCGGTCATCTCTTTCATCAGGGCGAGGAGGCCTGCCTCTTCATCACCGAATTCCTGCGCGGCGGGCGCGATGGAGTCGAGGAGGACGAGCGAAACGTCTTCGCCCTGGTCGAGAAGGATGCGGGCCATCTCGTGGGCGACGACGCCGCCGTAGGAGTAGCCGATCAAGCGATAGGGCCCAGCCTCCTGCCGTCCGCGCATCGCCCGCACGTTCGCTTCGGCGGTCTCGCCGACGCTCTGGAACGGCTGCGTTTTGCCATCGAGCCCGACGCCCTGCAGTCCGAAGACCGGCTGCTTCTCTCCCAGCGCGCCGACGAGCGACCGGAGCGAGAGGACGTTGCCGCCCGCGCCCGGAACGGCGAAGAACGGCGGCAGATCGCCGTGGGCCTGGATGGGGATGAGGATGTCGGAGGATGCATCGCTTTCGCGGGCGATCAGCTCCGCCATCGCGGCGATGGTCGGGGCGGTGAAGACGGAGGCGAGCGGAAGGACTTTGCCGAATTGCTTCGCCGTCTTCGCCATCAGCGGAACGGCGATCAGCGAGTGGCCGCCGAGGGCGAAGAAGTTGTCGTGACGGCCGACCTGCTCGACGTGCAGCAGTTCCTGCCAAAGCGCCGCGAGCTTCGTTTCGATCTCGCCCTGCGGCGGCTCGTAGGTGCGCGTCGCAACCGTGGCATCGGGAGCGGGTAGCGCCTTCCGATCCAACTTGCCGTTCGGGGAGAGCGGCATCTGCTCGAGTTGCACGAACGCCGAGGGGACCATGTACTCGGGCAGCCGTCCGCCGAGGAACGCGCGCAGGTCGCCGATCTCCTCTGATGCGGTGTAGTAGGCGACGAGGCGCTTGTCGCCGGCGCGGTCTTCGCGAGCGACGACGACCACTTCGCGGATGCTCTCGTGCTCGACGAGCCGCGCTTCGATCTCCCCCAGCTCGATGCGGAAGCCGCGGAGCTTGACCTGGAAGTCGTTGCGGCCGAGGTATTCGATGTTGCCGTCGTGCTGCCAGCGCGCGAGGTCACCGGTCTTGTACATGCGCGCGTGTTCGTCGGCGGAGAACGGATCTTTCACGAACCGTTCGGCGGTCAGCTCGGCGCGGTTGAGATAGCCGCGTGCGACTTGCACGCCGGCAATGTAAAGCTCGCCGACGACGCCGACCGGAACGGGCGCGCCGTACGGATCGAGGATGTACATCTGGGTGTTCGCGATCGGCTTGCCGATGGGGATCGCATTCGGGATGTCGGTCTTGGGGCACGTCCATTCGGTGACGTCGACCGCCGCTTCCGTCGGACCGTAGAGGTTGTAGAGCGTTGCGTGCGGCAGACGCTCGGCGAAGCGGCGCACGAGCGCGGAGGGCAACGCCTCACCGCTGCAGACGACGCGCTTCAGGCTGGCGCATTGCGAGGCTGCGTCGTGCTCCAGGAACACCTGCA
>JAFAVZ010000188.1 GCA_019242175.1 Acidobacteriota bacterium | reverse complement strand
AAGGATCTCCTGATGCGGGCGCGACCCACACGAGCCAGGAGATACTTCACAGTCTTCGCTGTTCAGGATGACACTGCGGTGGCCGCTGAGATGGCGGCATAGCGACCCTCAACGAGGTGTCATCCTGAGCCCCGTAGAGGGCGAAGGATCCGTACATTCAGGCGCAGCGCAAGATCGGTACGGATCCTTCACAGTCTTTGCTGTTCAGGATGACAGTTCGGTTACTCCCCCACCACCCGCACACCCGCCACGTCGCCTTCCGCCGGCAGCACGGCTGCGTTCCCGGTCAGCGGCAGCGGGCGGCCGCCGTTCCATACGGACGCGACGCGCACGCCGGGCAGCGTGAACGTGAGGTGCGCCGGTTCATTGGGCATCGACGCAAACGCGAACGTTGCGTCGGGTGGAAGCGTCACGGTGCGGGTGATGCCGGTCAGGTCGCCGGTCACGGTGATTTGCGAGCCGGCGGCGAGTGACGTGGTGGGCGGGAGGACGACGCGGCCGGCGATCTCGCGTCCGGTTCCGACGTTGAGAGTTCCGGCCTCCGAGGATGAGCCCTCTTCCTCGGTCCGAACGATCTTCGGGTCGACGACTCCGTCGGGCAGCGTCGCGTGCACGGCGTACTCCTCGTTCGGCGCAAGGTAGGTCATGAAGAAGTAGCCGTTGTCGTTCGTGCCGATCGATGCGGGGCCGAGATCGTGCGACGGGTTGCGATCGGTTTGGCGGAACTCGATCTTCGCGCCGGACACCGGTTGATCGGCGCGCATCAGGCGGCCGACGATCGTCGCACCCGTCGAGAGCTTGATCGTCCGTTTCTCGTTCGGCGTGAGTTGGCGTTCGAAGCGGGGCGCGAACGTGCGGGCGGTGATGCGGACGTCCAGCTTCGCTACGGGGATGAACAGCGCGAACTCCCCTTTCGCATTCGTGATCGAGTGAACGCCGGTCGCATCGACGATGGCGCCGAGGACCGGCTTGCCGGCTGGATCGACGACGATCCCGTTGATCACATACTGTCCCGTTCTACGGATCGGCAGCTCGATCGTCACCATGCCGCGCTTGGGATCGACGCGTTGCGCAAATCGAGGCTCGTAGCCGTCGGCGACGGCGAGGATGTCGAAGACGAGCAGGTCATCGAGCGCGCGCAGACGGAATGCGCCCTTCGCATCCGCCGCCTCGTTCTTGCCGCAATCGCGATAGCACGTCGGGCAGACGGCGCTCACGCCGAGTTTCGGGAACGCGC
The DNA here is from genome assembly GCA_019242175.1 of Acidobacteriota bacterium. GTDB lineage: Bacteria > Acidobacteriota > Thermoanaerobaculia > Gp7-AA8 > Gp7-AA8 > JAFAVZ01. Next base: position 6,165 of record JAFAVZ010000188.1, on the reverse strand, counting down.
CGTTCACATACACGCGCGCGCCGGCGAGCGGCTTTCCCTTGTCATCGACGACAGTGCCGGTGAGATCGCTCGCCGCGAATGCGCGAGCGGCGAACAGCAGCACGAGAAACAAGCGGCGCATCATGCGAGCTCCAGGCGGTCGATGAATGTCTCGCCGCGCGGCGTGAGAATGACGGTGCGCGAGTCGGCTTCGCGTCGCGCGTAACGCAGCGCGAAGAGACGGTCGAGGATGGCTTCGCCGAGGGAGCCGGCGAGGTGGGCTCGGCGCTGGCTCCAGTCGAGGCATTGGCGGCATACGCGGCGACGGTTCGCGCGCAAGACGTCGAGATCGATGCCGACGCGTTCGCACCATGCTTCGCCGGCGCGCGTGAGCGCCAGCGGCTCTTCGCCGGCAACGAGTTTCTTGCGGCGCAGACTGTCGAAGAGGCGCACGCCCATCTCGCCGGCCAGATGGTCGTAGCAGACGCGCGCGCGGCGCATGGCCTCGTCGCGCGGACCGAAACGCAGCGGCCGTACGTTCGGCGCAATGTTCATCAATCCTTCGATCGCGGCCGCGACTTCCGGCCCGGCGATGCGGAAGTAGCGATGCCTTCCCTGCCGCGCGATCGTCAGGAGGCCGGCGTCGGTGAGACGGGTGAGGTGGCTGCTCGCCGTCGACGGCAACACGCCGCCGGCGAGCGCGAGCTCGGTCGCGGTTTGGGCCTGGCCATCCATCAGCAGGTTGAGCATGCGCGCGCGGGTCGGATCCGCGAGCAGTTGGGCGACGGCGGCAATGTCGGGCATACTTCGATGCTAGTCGAAGCATGGCGACGCGACGAGTTGTATCTTGGCGCTCATGAATTACGAAACGCGCCTCCGTTGGGAGGGAGACACCGCCACGTACGACGGCTACAGCCGCGAGTATCGCGTCGAGATCGACGGCAAGCCGGAGCTCACGGGCTCCGCCGATCCGACGTTCCGCGGCGACGCGAGCCGGCACAATCCCGAAGACCTGCTCGTGATCGCCCTCAGCTCCTGCCACATGCTCAGCTACCTCGCGCTCTGCGCGCGCAAACGCATCCGCATCGTCCGTTATGAAGACGTGGCGAACGGGCGAATGTCGTTGCGCAAAGACGGCGGCGGGCAATTCGACGAGGTCGTACTGCATCCGAAGGTCATCGTCGCCGCGGGCGATCTCGCGCTCGCGACGGAGCTGCATCACAAGGCCCACGACCTCTGCTTCATCGCGAGCTCCGTCAACTTCCCGGTGCGTTGCGATCCGACGGTGACCGCGCAATGAACGATCTCTCCATCCTGCTCGACGATCGTCCCGGCGCGCTCGCCGCGATGGGCGACGCGCTCGGCAATGCAGGCGTGAGCATCGAAGGCGGCGGCGTGTTCGTCGCGGACGGACGCGGCATCGCGCACTTTCTCTTTCACGACGGCGACGCCGCTCGCGAGGCGCTCGAACGGGCGGGCATCACGGTACTCGCCGTGAACGAAGTGCTCGTCCAGCGCTTGAAGCAGGACGAACCGGGCCAGCTGGGCAAGATCGCGAGGCGCATGGCCGATGCCGGCGTGAACATCGAGGTGATGTACAGCGACCACGATCATCAGCTGATCCTGGTCGTCGACGACATGGCCAAGGGACGCGAAGTCTCCGAAGACTGGATGCGCGAGGTCAACGCCGCGCGATCGGCGTGACCCCAAGCACCACGCTCGCCTCGGCGATCGGGCGCGCGAGGTTGAGGAACTGCGTTTGCCGCCCGAGCTCCGCGCCATCAGCGTCGTACGCGATCGCCGTGAGCTTCTGGCGGGACCATGTCCGTGCCGAGATCGATCTCGGTGCGCCATGGGGCGGCGTTCAGCGTCGCGATGCGGCGGCCGTCCAGCTCCAGCGCGACGGAGCGCACGATCTTGTCGACTTTCACTTCCACGGCTTGCGGTCCGGAAACGAGGCCGAGGAAGAGAGTGACGAAGAGGAGATGGGCGGCCATCTAGAGAATATTGATCGGATCGACGTCGATGGCTACGTCCACGCCCTTCCATTTCCGTGACAACATCGCGGCGGCGACGGCGCGGCGCAGCGGCGCGCGATGCGGAGAGCGCAGCAGGATCTGGTAACGCCACTCCCCCTTGATGCGCGCGAGCGGCGCGGGCGCGGGGCCCTGGATGCGCGTGCCGGCGAGCGGCTGCACGGCTTCTTCGAGGCGGCGTCCTGACTCGGTCGCGGCGCGTTCGACGTCGGGCAGAACCTCGCCGCGGAAGAGCAGCGCGATCATCGACGTGACGGGCGGATAGTGAAACGTCTTCCGGAACTCGATCTCCGCCTCGTAGAACGCCTCGTAGTCGTGATGCAGCGCGTGCTGGATGGCGTAATGCTGCGGAAACGCGGTCTGGATCAGCACCTTGCCCCGCAATTCGCCGCGGCCGGCGCGACCGGCGACCTGCGTCAGGAGGTAGAACGTCTTCTCCGCGGAACGGAAGTCGGGATAGCCGAGGATGGAGTCGGCGTTGAGGACGGCGGTGAGCGTGACGTTCGGGAAGTGATGCCCCTTGCTGAGCATCTGCGTGCCGATCAGCGCGCGGGTGTCGCCGCGGCGGAAGCGTTCCAGGATGGCGACGAGCGAGCCTTTGCGGCGCGTGGAGTCGCGGTCGAGGACGTCGACGGAAACCTGGGGAAAATCGCGGTGAAAGCGCTCTTCCACCTTCTCCGTCCCGAAGCCGATCGGCTGCAGCACTTCGCCGCTGCAGAGCGGACATTTCGTCGGAATCGAGCGGCGATTGCCGCAGTAGTGGCAGATCAGTTGCCCGGCGCGGCGATGCACCGTGAGCGTGACGCTGCAGTCGCGGCAACGGAACTCGTGGCCGCACTCGCGGCAGAGCAGATACGGCGCGTAGCCGCGGCGGTTGATGAGGATGATCGCCTGCTCGCCAGCTTCGAACGTCTGGCGTAACGCGTCGCGCATCGGGCCGGAGAAGATGACGAAGCCTTTGTCTTCCTTCTCCGGACGCTCCTTGCGCAAGTCAATCGTTTCTACATCCGGTAGAGCGCGCGCTTCCACCCGTTTGCTCATCCGGAGCAGCGTGTACTTGCCGCGCGCGGCGTTCTCGCGGCTCTCCAGCGACGGCGTGGCCGAACCGAGGATGACCGGGCAGTTGCGGAATTGGGAACGGACGACGGCGAGGTCGCGCGCGTTGTAGCGTGGCGTCTCTTCCTGCTTGTACGCGCCGTCGCCTTCCTCGTCGACGACGATGAGGCCGAGGCGTTGGAAGGGCGAGAAGAGCGCAGAACGGGGGCCGATCGCCACGTCGACTTCGCCGCGGCGCGCACGCCACCATTGGTCGTATCGCTCGCTCGGCGAGAGGTTGCTGTGCAGGATGGCGATGCGTTCGCCGAAGCGTTCCTTCAGGCGCGCGGCGAAGACCGGCGTGAGCGAGATCTCCGGCACGAGGAGCAACGCCTGCTCTCCCCGCTTCACGACCTCGCGCATCAGCTCGATGTAGACCTCCGTCTTGCCCGAGCCGGTCACGCCTTCGAGCAGGAACGGCGCGAACGTGCCGAGCTGCTTTTTCACGGCGTCGATCGCCGCGCGTTGCTCGACCGAGTAGCGGATCTCGCCCAGCGAGGCAGTGTCGAGGCCGGCGAGGAACGCGTCGAGCGTGTGCCGCCGCGCCCGGCGCTCGATCTTCACGACACCTTTCTTCGCCAAGGCTCCGAGCACCGCGGCGGAAACACCGGCGTGCTCGAGCGCGCGGACGGAAAGCTCGCCGCCGCGCGTCTGCAGCAGGTCGATCGCCGCACGTTGCTTCGGCGCGAGCTTTTCGTCATCGGAGACGAACGTCACGAAGCGGTCGTAGCGAACGCCTTTCGCATCCTGGAGCTGGTCGTTGATGGCGATGATCCCCGCGCCGCGGAGGCGATCGAGCGCGGAACGGCCGACCTTCATCTCCTGCAGCAGCGCGTTGAGCGGTAACGGACGTTTGCGCAATTCGTTGACGATCGCGAGGTCGCTCTCGAGGATCTGGCGCGACGTCAACGCGTCGTCGACCAGGTCGCCGCCGACGAGCACCGCCTGCCGTTTGCCCCGCGCCGACATGTTCGCCGGCAGTGCCACGCGCAGCATTTCGCCGAGCGGCGCAAGGTAGTAGTCGGAGGCCCAGCGACAGAGCTCGATGATCTCGGGGATGAGCGCCGGCTCGTCGTCATCGAGCACGGCCCGGATCGGCTTCAGCTTGACGTCTGGATCGGCGCGGTCGAGGAGGCCGACGACGAAGCCGGTGGTGAGCTTCGGGCCGAGCGGCACCTCGACGCGGGTGCCGAGGCGGACGTCGTCGCGCAGCTCGGGCGGAATCGCGTAGGTGAGCTCCCCATGCATCGCGACCGGCAGCGCCACCGCCGCCAGCGCGGAGATCCCGGAGCTCATGGCGTGATGCCGAGCTCCGTCATCACCTTCTTCATGTCCTGCCAGACGTCTTTCTTCGCCGCCGGATTCCGCAGCAGGTACGCGGGGTGATACGTCGGCATGATCTTCACGCCTTCGTGCTGCAGCCACTGGCCGCGCACAGACGAGATCGAGTAGGCCTTCTCGGTGAGGCTCTGCAGGGCGAAGCGGCCGAGGACGACGATGACTTTCGGGCGGATCATTTCGATCTGGCGGCGGATGTACGGGCGGCAGGCGTCGAGCTCGTCCGGCTCGGGATTGCGGTTCTCCGGCGGCCGGCACTTGATGACGTTCGCGATGAAGACGTCGTCGCGGGTCATGCGCATCGCCTTGATGATGTCGGTGAGCAGCTGGCCGGCGCGGCCGACGAACGGCTTGCCCTGCTGGTCTTCGTCCCGGCCGGGCGCCTCGCCGACGAACATCAGATCGGCGTTCGGGTTGCCCGTTCCGAAGACGACCTGGGTCCGCGTCCGGGCCAGCCGGCAACGCGTGCACGGCGCGGCGATGACGGCGAGGTCGGCGAGGTTGTCGCAGTCGATGATGGTGCGGGTGTCGGGGGCGCCTTCCGGGCCGACCGGCACGTCGCGCGGCACGGGGCCGGACGGGCGGGGCGGCGGCGGCGGCGCGCTGTCGAAGAGCGCCGGGGCGGAGGGACGGGCGGGCGGCTCGGGAGCGGGGGGCGGCGGGGGCTCAGGCGCCGCCGACGCACGGGCGGCGGGCGCGCCCTGCACGTCGAGATGCGTGTAGCCCAGCTCCTTCAACAGCGCCAGCTCGCGGCGAAGCTCTTCATCCGTCACGAGGCGAGTTGTACACTGCGCGCGGGAGAAAACAAAACAAATGAGAAAACTGCATTGGCTGCTCCTCGTGGCGGTCTTCGTCGCCATGCCTGCGTTCGCGAAGACGAAGGCGACCATCAAGGTCGTGAATCAGAGCAAGTGGGAGATCCACCACCTGTTCGTCTCGCCGACCGGCGAGGATCACTGGGGTCCGGATCAGCTCGGCGACGAGACGATCGGCACCGGCGAGTCGTTCACGCTGACCAACATCGACTGCGACAACTACGACATCAAGGTCATCGATGAAGACGGCGACGAGTGCGTCATCGAAGACGTGAACATGTGCGCCGACAACAGCGTCTGGAAGATCACGGACAAGAACCTGCTGAAGTGCGAAGAGGATTCGCAGTAGAAGCAGTTGCTGGTGATTGGTTGCTGGTTGCTCGCGCTGCTACGCCTGGACGAACCGAGCGCAAGTTACCAGCAACTGGCAAGGCTGAAAATGTAGGACCGGCTCTCCAGCCGGCCCAATATCGATGCTGGGCCGGCTGGAGAGCCGGCCCTACGTTTTCGTTTTCAGCCGCGCGCGGACCAGGTCCACGATCCTCTCCGCCATCGCGCGTTTCGACGAGATCGGGATGCTCGCCTGCCGTGTTTATCCAGCGCCAGAACCTCGTTGTTCTCGGCGTGAAAGCTGTTGCTCGTGATTGGTTGCGGGTTGCGCGCTGCTACGCCTGGAACGAACCGAGGCGCAAGTAGCCAGCAATGAGGAACCAACAACTAGTAAGGCGCTGAAAATGTAGGGCCGGCTCTCCAGCCGGCCCAATATCGATGCTGGGCCGGCTAGAGAGCCGGCCCTACGTTTTCGTTTTCAGCCGCGCGCGGACCAGGTCCACGATCCTCTCCGCCACCGCGCGTTTCGACGAGATCGGGATGCTCGCCTGCCGTGTTTATCCAGCGCCAGA
>JAFAVZ010000162.1 GCA_019242175.1 Acidobacteriota bacterium | reverse complement strand
CGGCGCAGATGCGCAGCCAGCCAAGAGAAGCAACGACAAGACGAAACGCTTCACGCGAATGAGAACTCCTCGAAGGATGGCGCGTTCGCGAGGTTGTACGCGGCCGCGGCTTTCAGACGTTCGGATCGGGGGAAACGGGAGGCGATGGCGCAGATCTTCAGCAGCTCGCCATAGTCCTTCGCCAGGTTGTAAATCGGCAAATCCGTCGGCGCGTCGCCGGCGAGGTCGTTGCACGGCAGATCGTTCGTGTAATTCGTCAGATAGTCGCGCACCCGCATCGCCGCCTCGGGCGCATGCGGCTCCGCGATGCGCACCGCGTCGAGGAGGAAGAGCGCGTGCGCGGCGACGAGCGTGCCTTGCTCGCAGAGGAAGTTGTCGGCGAGGCGCATCGCGAGGCTCTGCGCCGGCAACGCGACGCCCGTTTCGCGATAGACCCGGCCGCGATACGCGACCCACTCCCAGATCGCCACGCGCAGCGTCGCGTATCTCCCCTGCTCGCCGAGCAGATCGGCCAGACGCCACGCGGCGGCGGCCATGATGAACTTGTGGCCGAGGTCTTCGAAGTCATCCGCGGCGATGGTGAAGAAGTCGCGGGCGAAGTCGGCGTCCTGATACCGCAACGCGAGCCAACGTTCCGCGCGATGGCGATCGGCTTCGCGGATCGCCGCGCGGATTTCAGCGAGATCGCCCCGTTCGCCGGGCGGCGGCGGATCGAGGATCGGCGGCTCGCTCCACGGCTGGCGCGACGAGCCCGCGTAAACCGCACATTCCGTGAGCACGCGCGCGTCTTCGCCGAGGTCGTAGGCGGCGAGACACGCGAGCAAGGCGTGCTTCGCGTGCTGCGACGGCGCATACGCGAGGAGCGCGAAGCGCGTGACGGCGAGGAAGAGATCGTGCGGAGTGTGGTCGGAGAGGAAGGTGGCGATCGCGGTGCGCGCGCCTTCGAGATCGCGCTCGATGAGAGGCTCGTAGAAGTTGGGTGTCATTCTGAGCCGCGCAGACGGCGAAGAATCTCCGCGCAAGCGCCGGGGGATCCTTCGCCCTCTGCGGGGCTCAGGATGACACAGGTTGCTACGGTTTTTTCTTGGTCGTCGTCGTGGTCGTGCTGGTGGTCGACGTCGTGGCGGTCGCCGTCGTGCTGCCGGGCGTCTTCGCCGTCTGTTTGTTCGTGATCGCGCCGCCGTCATCCTCGGAGCGGCTGTCTTCGATGTCCACGGTCTGGGTCATCGCATCGGTCCCGGTCGGCGCGACGTCGCCCGCGGCGGGAGCGATCGTCTGCGTATTCGGCGTTCCGGAAGTGAGCGTCTGATCGGGGGCATGCCGTTCCCGGCACGCGCACAGCGCGAGCAACGACAACAGCATCACGGCAGCTGATTTCTTCAATGGGAAGACCTCTCTCGAAAGCGTGTGTGCTGCGCCGGAACCATGCAATTTCCCTGACAGGATTCCGCTACAATGCCGCCCCGTGACACGGAAACGCATCGGCATCTTCGGCTGGGGCGTCGTGGCCCCGAAATCTCCGGACATCGACGCCTTCGAACGCAATCTCGAAACCGCCGACACCTGGCTCACTCCCTACACGGGCTACGGTCAATCGAACTTTCTCGTCGGAACCCCGGACTTCGACTTCGAAGCGTACCACGCCTGGTTCGACGAGCGTTTCCCCCCCGCCAAGTACGCCCAGCTCAAGGAGAAGATGGGACCGATGGTGCAGTTCGCCATCGGCGCATTCATCCAGTCGCTGCGCCAGAACGAAGGGATCGAGCAGTACCTTCAGGAGCTCGGCACCAAAGCGCACGTCTACGTCGGCACCGGCCTGGGCGAGATCACCGTGACGCATCAGGCGGTGATCGACTACGAGCACGCGCTGCACAAGTGGAACGAGTTCTGGGCTCATCCCGAGCGTTGCGAGCCGGTCCGCCGTCATTTAGCTGGCGAGATCGATCCCGCTGCGCCGGGCAATCCGGCCGACCTCCCGATCGGCTCGGAAGAATGGGTCGACGCGAAGCACGCGTGGGAGTCGTACTGGGCTGAGAAGAGTGACGCGTTGGCGCAATACCTGGCCGAGGCTCGCGAGATCCACGGCGAGCCGGTGCCGGCCTCGTCCGGCTCGGCGAAGCTCTCCACGATCCGTCAGAAGCTGAACAAGATCCGGTCGCTCAACCGCAAGTGGGGCAATCCGGAAGAGCCGTGGGCGGCGGTGTCGCCGAACCTGCTCTGGAACATCGCGAACATCCCCGCCGCGCAGATCTCGATGATCGGCAAGATCGTCGGTCCGGCGTTCGCGCCGGTCGCGGCCTGCGCCTCGTTCGGCGTCGCCACGAAGATGGCCGTCGACGCCATCAACCTCGGCGATGCCGAGGCGGTGGTCGTCGGGATGTGCGACCCGCCTCCGCATCCGATGGTGATCTCCGCGTTCTACAACGCGAATGTGCTCTCCGCCGACGCGGACATCTCCCGCCCGCTGACCGGCCTCAAAGGAACGCACGTTGCCGGCGGCTCGTGCGTGTGGATCATCGGCGACGCCGACAAGCTCATGGCCCGCGGCTTCCGCCCCCTCGGCATGGAGATCGTGGGCGTCGGCACTTCGTCCGACGCGCACCACATCATCACGCCGTCGAAAGGCGGCCCGCAGCTGGCGATGCGCGCGGCGATGGAGAACGTCGATACGTCCGACGTGAAGACGTGGGACATGCACGCGACCGCGACGCCCGGCGACGCGACCGAGATCGAGAACTCGCTGGAGATGCTCCATCCCGACGTGATCTTCACCGCGCGCAAGGGCACGTTCGGCCACGGGATGTCCGTGGGCGGCGGCTGGGAGCTGACCGCGCAGCACATGGGAATGGCGAAGGGAAAGCTGTTCCCGATGCCGCTGACCGAGGGCGAGCTGCATGCGGATGTGGAAGTGCACTCCGCGCGCTTCGTGCAGACCGACGGCTGCGACGTGAAGGAGCCCGGCTACAGCGGAAAACTGAGCATGGGCGTGGGCGGCATCAACTCGTGCGTGATCAGCCGGACGTGGGACGAGGAAGCCATCGCAAAGCAGGTGGCCGCCGCGCACGAGACGGCGAACGCGACGTCGTAG
>JAFAVZ010000644.1 GCA_019242175.1 Acidobacteriota bacterium | reverse complement strand
CGGCGATTTGGTGGTATCGAGGCGAACCTGCGGCTCGGGCTGAGGCTGCACGTTGCCGTTGCTGTCCGGACTCGACTTGTCGAACACGTTCGTCGGCGCGCCGCCCTGGCTGCCATTCGGCCGCGTCGCCGGACCGGCGCCCGGCGTCGGAGCCACGACGTTCGGGATCTGGTTCTGGATGAAGTTGCCCGGCTCGCCGTCGGCGAGGGGGAGGTTCTGCGGATTCGGGTTCGTCGCGAACTGCGACGTCGAGGTGAACGGATCGATGCCCGCCTGCGACTCGATGCGCGGAGACACGCCGCGGAACGTCAGGTTGTTCGTCGTGCCCACCCACATCGGCGCGAGGTCATCCTCGGTGATGTCGGGGATGCGGATGATGTGCGGCGTCATCGTCAGCAGCAGGTCGGTGCGCTGCTGGCCCTTCTGCTGGTTCGTGAAGAGGCGGCCGAGGACCGGGATGTCGCCGAGGATGGGGGTTTTGTTGTCGGTGGTGGTCTTCGTGTCCTGAATCAGGCCGGCCAGGAAGTTCGTCTCGCCGTCCTTGAGGCGGATCGTCGACTCGATCGTGCGCGTGGAGAACGTCGGCTGGGCCGGAACGTCCGCCGTGCCGGTGCCGGGCGCGTTCGCGCCGGGGTTCGACACCTCGACGGTGAGCTTCAGCGTGACCTCGCGGTTGTGGTGCACGCGCGGCTCGATCGAGACCTTGATGCCGACGTCCTGGTACTGGTACGACGTCGCCGGCAGCGAGCCGGTCGTGCCGGACTGCACCGCGGTGGTGAACGTCGTGACCGGAACCGGGATGCGCTGGCCGATGTGCAGCGTCGCCTTCTCGCCCTCGGAGATCCGGAGCTCCGGATTCGCCAGCAGCTCCGAGTTCGACTCCGACTTCAGGAGGTTGTAGGAGATCGAAGGCATCTGGAACTGGAGCGCGTTGCTGCCGAGGCTGCGGAGGCCTTCGAGGGTGATGCTCTTGATCGGATTGAGCGTCTGCACGCCCTTGTCGTCGGTCGTCGTGTTGTAGGCCGTGAGCGTGCCGGACGTGCCGTCGACGCTGAGGCCGAGGTTGCGCGTCTTCTGCAGGTCGAGCTGGAGCAGCTCCACGTCGACCACGACTTCGGCCTTCGCCTTGTCGTTCGCCTGGATGATCTTCTCCGCGATGCGCACCTTGTCCGCGGTGTCGCGGATCGTGATGGCGTTGAGGGCCTTGAGCGGGAACACGTTGCGCGCCTCGATCATCGTGCGCACGACGTTCGTCACCTGCTCGGCGTCTCCGTTGGAGAGATAGAACGTCTGGATGACGAGGTCTTCGTAGTCGCGGCGGGCCTGCGGATTGTCCGGGACGACGATGATCGTCTTCTCGTCGAGGACTTTGTAGAAGTGATTCGCGGCCTGCATCACGCGCTCCAGCGCGGCCTGGGCCGTGACGTCGCGCAGCTCGATGGCGATGCGGTCGTCTTTCACCGCCTGGTCGAAGAGGATGTTGATGCCGAACGCGTTGCCGAGGGCGCGGTAGATGTCTTTGACCGGCGTTTCGTGGGGGAAGCTGAGGGAGATCGGCGTGTCGGACGCCGGGTTGAGGGTCGGCGGCTGGGCCTTGGAGATGTTGGCCTTGGCGCGCTTCTTCACCTCGTCGATGCTGTTCTTGTCGAAGGAGCGAACGACGTCCTGGGCGAGCGAGACGGCCTTGCCGAACTCGACGGCGGCGTACTGATTCGTCGGGTCGAGTTTCACCGTCAGCTGCAGCTCCTGCGCGGCCAGCTGCGCCAGGCGGAGGCGCTCGCTGCCCTGCGTGTCGGACGCGGCGGCGCGGAGGCTCTTGCCCTTCTCGAAGTGCACGCGCGAAGCCTCGAGCTTCGCCCGCTGCAGCGAGATGCGGAAGTGCGTGTTGTCCGGATCGAGCTCCAGCGCCTTCTCGTACTGCGTGACCGCGGCGTCCCAATCCTTCACCAGCTCCGCGCGGCGCGCCTTCTGGAACGCGTTGTAGGTGGTGCAGGAGGCGAGCGGCATCAGGATCAGCAGGGCCGCGGTAGCGATCTTCAGTCGGTTCATGTGCTTGTCGTCTCTTCCCTTGGGGTCTCGTTTCGTGTGACGCGCCGCGCGCGGAAACGTCACGTGGGACTTCTTGCCCGCGTTACGGCGCGAGCGGGATGCGGCGGGTCTCGTCGGGCGGGAAGCCGACGAAGCCGATCTCCACGGACTCGATGCCGATGTTGCGCAGCACGAACCGTTTCTGGATCACGTCTCCCACCCGGGCGTTGATGATCTCCTCGTTCCCGGAGAACGTGGCGATCGGATTCGACTGCGAGCCGAACGTCCCGATGTACTTGTACGGAAAGTCGGGCGGCACCGGCTTCGGCGGCGGCTGCGGAGGAGGCGGTGGCGGCGGAACGAAGTTCGGCTGGCACGCGTCGCCCACGCCGTTATGGTCGAGGTCCGCCTGGTCCGGGTTGTACTGCGCGACGCAGTTGTCGCGGAAGTCGGGCACGCCGTCCCGATCCTTGTCCGGGGGCGGGGGCGGCGGCTGGGGTGGAGGAGGCGGGGGCGGCTCGTAGAACGCGAAGATGTTGCGGTCGCTGTGATAGTCGTTCGCCTGCGGATCGAGCCATTCCTTGTGCACCGGCTCCACGCCCGGCACCGGCACGTTCGTCGCCGGTCCCTTCACCGGTTTCTCGGCGTCGGGATCGGTCGAAGTCGCGGCGGTCGGCGTCACCGGATCGCGCGGAGTCTCCGGCGCGGCGAACGTGTAGATCGCGAACACGGCGATGAGGATCACCGCCGCCAGGGTCCAGGTCTTCCAGTTCATCCAATTCATCACAACGGCTGTCCCGCGGCGCGCCCGGCCGGCGTCTTGTCGTCGCGGAACAGGGTCTTCAAGTGCAGATTCAGAGTCAGGTCCTTCTCGCCGGTCGTGATGCTGACGGCGTCGACGATCACGAACTGTTCGGAGAGCTCCAGCAGGTTGATGAGCCGCCGCGCCTGTTCATACGTGCCGCTCACGGTATACGAGATGCCCACCGTGCTGGCGCCGGTCGGCGTCGACCGCGATTGCCCGGGCCGTTGCTCCGCCGCCGCCTCGGTCTGCGAAAACGAGTACGTCTTCGGCACGAGCTGGCTGGCCAGCGCGAGGCGTTTGATCTCGACGATGAGCGGCGCCAGGCGCCGTTCCGGCGTCGACCAACGCTCGTCATAGATCTCCTGCACGTCGGCCTGGATCTTCTGGTACGACGCGTACCGCCGCTCCGCCGCCACGCGCGACGCGCGAGCCTGGGCGAGGCGGGCCTTGCTCGCCTCGAGCCGGTCGTCGAGCGACTCCAGCCGGTTCTCGTAACGCACGCGGTAGGTGAAGAAGAAGATCGTGTTCGCCACGAGCAGGATGCCCAGGACGATGAGCAGAATGCGCTTCTCTTTCCAGATGGCCGGCTGCATCACTGCACCACCTTCACGACCGACGGCCGATAGTCCACCCCGATGCCGAACGTGTAGCCGCCCTTCTCCTGCGCCGTCTCCACTTTCGGGAACGGGTTGAAGAAGTTGCCTTCCTTGTTGAAGTGCTCCAGCGTCTTCACCATGCTGTCCGGCGTCTTGCCTTCGCACGACAGGTTGAGATGCACCGTGCCGTTCGTATCGAACGAAGGGGCGATCGACGTGATCCGCACATCCTCGGTGATCACGTTCTCCAGATGGTCGAGCAGCTCGCTCCAGGAGAACGCCCGCTGCGCGAGCTGGGCGTTGATGAAGCGCGTCTTGTTGTCGAGCGCCCCGAGGTTGAGGCTCTTGAGCTGTGCGTCGACGGCCGTGGCCCGGCGCGACTCCTGATCCGCCTGCGCTTCATAGCGGTCGATGTCGGCCCGCGTCGAGCTCGTCGAACGGCGGTAGTGGTAGAAGGTCTCGATGTTGTTCAACATCATGTAGGCGATGATGAGCGACGTCACGACCACCACCGCGTACACCGGTCGATAGTCCCGGTAGGGGCGGGAGGCGAGGTTGAGATGGATCGGTTTCACCCGGTGAACACTCCTGTGCAGGCGGTGAGCTCGGCATCGTAATGAGCCGCTTCCGGCGGCGCGGCCTCGACGAAGTCGCGCACGGCGATGCTCTTCACCGGCGCCGAGAACTCCTCGGCCACGGCGCGCTGCAGATCGCCGTCGATGCGGTTGCCCGCGATGTAGCAGCTCTCGAATCCCGGAACGTTCAGCGTGTCGCGCAGGTAGCTCGCCGAGAGGCGGATCTCCTGCTGCAGCGTGCGCTCCGCATTCAAATTGCGGGAACGGAGGAACAGCGGCTGCGCGCCGCGGAAGACCGCCGTCGTGAAGTCGGTGTCGCGCACGTAGAGGAAGAGACGGTCCTTCGCCGTCGCTGCCTCACGTACGGCCACGGCGTTCCAGATGTTGAGGCCGACCGGCTCGATGAGCACCACGTCGAGACCCGCGGCGGAGAAGATCTTCTCGACCGTCGCCAGCGTCTTCTCCATCGCGCTCAGCACGAGCAGCTTCACGCCGCTCGCCTCCTTGTGCAGCACGCCGTAAGCGACGCGCAGCTCGGAGGGATCGATGGGCAACGTGCGCTTGAGACTCCAACGCACCACGTCATCCGCCTCGGCCGTCTTGTCCGGCAGCGACGGCAGCTCGAGCAGGTTCATGCGGAACCAGGAGTCGGGGAGGAGGAGCGAGACTTTGTCCCACTTGCCCGTCTCCATCTTCATCCGCCGCAGCCCCTCGGCCAGCGCGGCCTCGTTCGCCAGCTCGGGCGTGACGAGCCCGGACGAGACGAAGGTGTCGGCGGCGAGGCGGAAGCTCTTCGCCTGCAGGATCCGCGGCTCGCGCTTCCCGGCGGAGAGCCGCACGTGAAGAAGCGAGTCGAGGTCGAGGACGATGACGTCGGGCGGAAACGATCGAGCCATGATTTGCGCGGATCCCCTATTCGACGAACGTGACCTTGTTGATCTCGCGCAGGGTCGTCTGGCCCTGGCTCACCTTGAGGAGCGCCGACTCGCGCAGGAAGGTCATCCCTTCCTCCTTCGCGGCGTTCTTGATCTCGGAGGCCGGGCGGCGGTCGAGAATCATGGTGCGGATGCGGTCGGAGAGATCGAGCAGCTCGGAGATCGCGGAACGTCCGTGGAAGCCGGTGCCGTTGCACTCCAGGCAGCCCGCCCCCTCGAAGAACGTCTTGCCTCGGAAGTTCTTCGGATCGAGGCCGGACTCCACGAGGAACGCGTCGTTGTACGAGACTTCGTGCTTGCAGTGGTCGCAGATGCGGCGCACGAGGCGCTGCGCGAGCACGCAGTTGAGGGCCGACACGAAGTTGTAAAGGTCGACCTTCATGTTCAGGAAGCGGCCGAGAACGTCGACGACGTTGTTCGCGTGGACGGTGGTGAAGACGAGGTGGCCGGTGAGCGCCGACTGCACGGCGATCTGCGCCGTCTCTTCGTCGCGGATCTCACCGACCATGATCTTGTCCGGATCGTGGCGGAGGATGGCGCGCAGGCCGCGGGCGAACGTCAGACCCTTCTTCTCGTTGACCGGAATCTGGGTGATGCCCCGGAGCTGGTACTCGACCGGATCCTCGATGGTGATGATCTTGTCTTCCGACGACTGAATCTCGGAGAGCGACGCGTAGAGAGTGGTGGTCTTGCCCG
>JAFAVZ010000356.1 GCA_019242175.1 Acidobacteriota bacterium | reverse complement strand
TGCGACCTTCTCGTGTGCGGCACGCACCGGTCGGTGTCATCCTGAGCCGCGTAGACGGCGAAGGATCTCCCGGCCCGTGCGCTCGTCGCCCGCATCAGGAGATCCTTCACAGTCTCCGCTGTTCAGGATGACACGGTGGCCGGCACCCATCTCCTGCTTTAGCTTCGCTGCGACCTTCTCGTGTGCGGCACGCACCGGTCGGTGTCATCCTGAGCCGCGCAGACGGCGAAGGATCTCCCGGCACGTGCGCTCAGCGCCCGCATCAGGAGATCCTTCACCGTCTACGCGGCGCTCAGGATGACACGGTGGCAACCGTCTTCTTCGCCGTGCGTATATCCCCGACATGTTGTCGATCGAATCGGTCTCCAAGCGCTTCTCCTCCGGCAATTTCGGCGTCCGCGACCTCTCCCTTTCCGTCCGCGGCGGCGTCCTCGGGCTCCTCGGGCCGAACGGCGCGGGGAAGACGACGCTCATGCAGATGATCGCCACGATCACGCGCCCGACCTCCGGCCGCATCCTCTTCCGCGACGTCGACCTCGCGAAGCGTCCGGACGAATTGCGCCGCCGCCTCGGCTATCTGCCTCAGGACTTCGGCGTCTACGACAACCTCACCGCGTACGAGTTCCTCAGCTACTTCGCCGCGCTCAAAGGCGTGCGCGACCGCAAACGCATCGACGAGATGCTGGAGATCGTCAATCTCCATACCGTCGCCAAGCGCACCATCGGCGGCTTCTCCGGCGGCATGAAGCAGCGGCTCGGCATCGCTCAGGCGCTGATCAACGACCCCGAGCTCGTGATCGTCGACGAGCCGACGGCGGGGCTCGATCCCGAAGAGCGCGTGCGCTTCCGTAACGTGCTTTCCGACATCGGCTTCGGCAAGCTCGTCATCCTCTCGACGCACATCGTCAGCGACATCGAGTCGATCGCGACCGAGATCGCCATCATGAAGGAAGGCTCGCTCGTCGCGCTCGCGACGCCCGAAGAGCTGCTGCGCCGTTGCGACGGCATGGTCTGGGAGATCGTCGTCACCTCGGAGCAATTCGAGGAAGTGCGCCGCACCATGCGCGTCTCGAGCGCGGTGCGCAAGCCGGACGGCGTGCACGTTCGCGTCGTCAGCGCGCTCCCGCCGAACGGCGCGCGCCCGGCCGAGCCGACGCTCGAAGACGCGTTCCTGCACACGATGGGACACGGCCCCGGCGCGAAGGCGGCAGCATGATCGGCCGCATCGCCGCGATCGTCCGCGCGGACTTTCTGATTCGCTTCCGCCGCCTGTCGACGGTCGTCGTCTTCCTGCTTCTCAGCGCGATGGCGTACTTGTGGGTGCCCGATCCGCGCACCGGCCGCGCGCTCATCGAGATCGACGGCCACCGCGCCGTCTACAACTCCGCAGCGATCGGCATGGCGACGGCGCTCCTCGGCACAATCTTCATCGGCCTGTTCGGCTTCTACGTGATCAGCAACGCGATCCGCCGCGACGTGCAGTCGCGCTGCGGCTTCGTCATCGCCTCCACGACGATGCGCAGCAGCGAATACCTGATCGGCAAATTCGTGGGCAACGTCGTGTTCCTCGCCACGTTCGTCGGCGGCTACATGTTGACGTCGATGGCGATGCTCGTCGTCCGCGGCGAGGCGCCGCTCGAGCCGTGGACGTTCTTCCAGCAGTACCTCTACACGATCCCGCCGACGATCGTCTTCGTCTCCGCGCTGGCGATCCTCTTCGAGTCCATTCCCTGGCTCGCCGGCAAGTTCGGCGACGTCGTCTACTTCTTCCTCTGGGCCACGTCCCTCGGCGTCGTCGCCTCGATGCTCGAGAAGGGCGGCAATCCGGGCGTCCTCGGTTTCTTCGACTTCTCCGGCTTCGGCTACCTCATGGACCAGATGCACTCGGCGTTTCATACGAACGCGCTGGCCATCGGCTCCACGACGTTCGACGCGACGAAATCCACGATCGTCTTCACCGGACTGACCATGCCGACGATGTGGATGGTCCGCCGCATCGGCTCCATGTTTCTGCCATTGCCGCTGCTCGCCGTCGCGTTGCTGTTCTTCCACCGCTTCGATCCGGTGCGCGTGCGCAAGTCGGCGGACAAAGGGCGCCGCAATTGGCTGGGCCGCATCAACATGCTCTTCAAGCCGTTCGCGCGCGCCATGTTCGCCCTCGGCACCCGCGCGTCCGCGACGCCGACGCTGGTGCGGTCCGCTTTGGCCGAGGCGATGACGGCGATTACTACTGCGCCGATCTCGCTGGCGATCGCCGGATTTCTCGTTGTCGCCGCCATCGGTCGCGCCTCGGAGCTCGTGCCGATCGGGCTCGCAGCGCTCGGGATCCTGCTCGCGGACGTCCCGACGCGCGAACGCCGCGCCGGCACGACGGGCCTCGTGTATTCGGCGCCGCATCTCCGTTCCGGCTTCGTGTTCTGGAAACTGCTCGCAATGGTGCTGCTGTCGATCGTGCTGTTGATCGGTCCGATTGTGCGCACGCCAACGCTGCAACTCGCAGTGGGGATTTTGTTCACCTGCGCGGGCGCCGTCGCATTGGGCGTCATCAGCGGCAATCCGAAAACGTTCATTGTGGCGTACCTGTCGTTCTGGTATCTCGCGACGAACGACAAAGGACATACGCCATCCCTTGATTTCGCCGGCGCTTATGGCAAAGCCACACCGTCTGTGACACTCGCATACCTCGGGATTGCCGTGTTGTTCATCATTGCCGCGCAGGCGATGCATACGTGGCGTTTACGCAGAGCATGAACGCCACTGTGAACACATCGCAATAACTCAATACATCCTTCCTTTGGCTCGACGCGTGCATCGCCCCGCGGCGTTCCCGCTCATGCGAACGCAATCGACATCGATTCACCGGCAGTAAGTGAGCGGCCGCGTCGGCCGCTGATGGGAAGTCCTTCGTTCAGGTTGTCGGAAGGAGGTCTGCTGTGAAGTCGCGCGCGTCGTTCGTCGTGTCTCTCGTCGTGTTGTTGCTTCCCGGGTCGGTTTTTGCGCAGAGCGATCCGGGCATTCGTACAGGTGCGCCGGCCGCGGGAGGGCCGTTGGGCTCCGTGGCCGCGGACAATCCCACCACGATCCTTGCGTTCTTCAATGACGGGAAGGATCGCTTCGAGGAGGTCGACTCCGTGTCGGCCACCATTCCGGGGGAAGACGGATTCGGCCTCGGCCCCCGTTACAACTCCCGCAGCTGCGCCGCGTGTCACGCGTTTCCGGCCACGGGCGGCACCAGTCCGGCCATCAATCCGCAGATCACCGACGCCACGGCGGACGGCGCGGTGAACGTCATCCCGCCGTTCATCCTGCTGAGCGGCCCGGTGCGTGAGGCGCGCTTCATCTTCTTCACCGATCCCCTCGGCAATCCGATTCCCTCGGCGCCGAACGGAAACGTCGAAGCGCTCTACACGATCGCCGGCCGGAGCGACGCGGGCGGCTGCACCGCCGCCACGATCGCGCAGCCGGACTTCACCTCGGCGATCAGTCACAACAACGTGATCTTCCGTATCCCGACGCCCGTCTTCGGTGCGGGTCTCATGGAGAACATCGACGAGACCACGCTCCTCAATTACCAGGCCGCAGCGTCTTCCAATCCCTTCGGCATCGCCGGCACGTTCAACCGCAACGGGAACGACGGCACGATCGCTCGCTTCGGGTGGAAGGCCCAGAACAAGTCGCTGGAGCTGTTCTCCGGCGAGGCCTACAACGTGGAGATGGGCGTCAGCAACGAGATCTTCCAGAACGAGCGTCCGTCGCCCGAGGAGGATCGCGCCTCGGGATTGGCGAATCCGTGCAAGATCAATCCGACGCCGGAAGACCACACGAACTTCAACACCACGGCGATCGGCACGGTGAGTGACGCCGTGCAGTTCGCGATGTTCATGCGCCTTCTTGCACCGCCCGCTCGAAACAAGAATGAGCCGGGCGGAGCGTCCTCGATCAACAAGGGCTTCGAGCTGTTCGAGGAGATCGGTTGCTCCGTTTGCCATCAGATCAATCTCGGACCCGATCCGATGGCGTCGCGCATCACGCCGGACCTCAGCAACCCGGCGCCGAACATGTTCAGCGACCTCGAGATCCATCACATGGGCACTGGCCTCGCGGACAACATCGCGCAAGGCGATGCCGGCGGCGACCAGTTCCGCACCGCTCCGCTGTGGGGTCTCGGCCAGCGCATCTTCCTCCTGCACGACGGCAGGACGTCGAACCTCATCAGCGCGATCCAAGCCCACCAGTCGACCGGTTCGGAAGCGAATGCGGTCAAGTTGAACTACGACTCGCTATCGGCAATCGATCAGCAGCACATTCTGAACTTCCTGCGCTCACTGTAACCATCCGTCGCTCGGAGCCGGGCAGGCCCACTCGGCTCCGATCGGGACGAAGAGGAAACGCGATGATTCCACTGCTGCTGACCGCGTGGCTGTGGGCGGTGCTCCCGAAGAACACGATCCTGGTCAAAGGCGCGATGC
>JAFAVZ010000284.1 GCA_019242175.1 Acidobacteriota bacterium | reverse complement strand
TGATGGCGAAAGACGCGATGGATCGCCCGAATGCGGCGGAGGCGCTGGAACGCGTACAACGGATCATCGATCGCGCGCGCAGCATGCCCAGCACGGCGAAGGAAGCGAAGGTCCTGATCATCGATCACGACGACAAGGACTCCTGCTTCATCCGCAACGTGCTCGAGGCGGATGGCTACCGCGTCGCGGTCGCGGCGAACGCGCGCGAAGGGGTGAACCTCGCGTTCGAACAGTCGCCGTCGCTGATCCTGATGGACGCCCGCATCCGCGGTGGCTCCGACGTGCCCGACGGCCTGGCATTCCTCCGCGTGGTGCGCAGCGACGACAAGCTGCGCAACGTCCCCATCGTACTGATGACGGAGAAGACGCTCCTCGGCGTGGAAGGCGAGTTCACCCAGGCCGGGGTGGCGGACGTGTTGTACAAGCCGCTCGGCAACGGGGACATCCTCGAGACGACGAAGCTGATGCGCGGGTGACGGGTCGAAAACGTGAGGACGGGCTTCAGCCCGTCTCAGGGCCGGCTGAAGCCGGTTCTCACGTTTTTTTACATCTCCGGCAGTTCCATCTTTTCCGGCTGTTCGAACCGTAGCGGGACATTGCGCAGCGGCTCCGGTACGCGCGGCAGATCGATGCGTGGCGCAGGGCGGGGAGGCGCAACCGGCGTCTCGGTCTCGATGCGCGACACGCCGTAGCCGAGCAGCCGCGCGCGTGGCAGCGCGCCGTCGAGCGCGGCGCGGTCGCCGGGCAGCATCGGGGCGAATGCCACGACCGGCAACGGTGCGGCGGGCAGCGTCGTGATCGCGCGCAACTCGCCGGCATGTTGCGCCACGAGTGGATTCGCCTCGGCCACCACGGCCGCATCCGTCCGGCCGAAGAGGACATTCGCGGCCGCGGTGAGGTCGTCCGGAACGCGGACGACGTTGCCCGCGCCTGCATCGCGCAGGAGATCGACGGCGCTGACGGTGTGGCCGCGCAGATCGTCGAGCGAACGGATCGCGCTGCGCAGCGGCACGACGACGATGCGCCGGTAGTAGCGCGAGCCGCCCCGCGTCAGCTGGAAGCGCGGATCGAGATCGAACGTCTCGACGAGCTCCCGGTTCGCGAGCACGACGCCGACGCGTTCCCGATTGGCGACGTAGAACGCGCGCGCGTCGTCGGCGCGGCGGAAGAGCTCCACCTGCAACCGCACTGGCATTGCCCCGAGCATCCCGCGCACGGCCTCGGCCAGCCGTTTATCGCTTTCCGTCGGCAGGTCGGGCAGATAGACGATCGCCGTGCGCCGCGGCTCGTTCGTATTTTCGTCGCGTACCGCCGGTGCATCTGGCGCCGGCCGCGGCGCGAGCGATTCGCGCAACGCCGCAAGCGCCGCCTGCCCTCGTTCATCGAGCGGCAACGTCGCCGCGCGATCGAGGAACGCACGCGCGCGACGCGGATCGTCAGCCGCCGCATGCAGCAGCGCGATGCCGAGCGAGCGTTGCATCCGGTCGCAAACGTCGCCGCACTTCTGCGTCGAGAGAAGCTCGATCGCCGTGTCGAATTGCCGGTCGGAGATGGCGAGCTCGCCGAGGGCGAGGGCCACTTCCGGCCAGTCGGAAATCGCGGCGCGCGCGGCGGCGAGATGCGGCTTCGCCTGCGCGGCTTTGCCATCCGACCAAAGCAACAGGCCCGCGTCGCCGCGCGCGATCGGGGAGGTCATCGTTGCGAGCGTCGCGGCATCGCGCAACAGCACGGCGCGCGTCAGCGCTGGGAGCGATGCGGCGTTCGCGCGCGCGGCTTCGACGTCGCCGAGGCGGAGTTGCACGAGCGCGAGCTCCGTGCGCAACGCGGCATCATTGCGGTTCGCGAGCACTTCCTCGAGCGCCTTCCGCTCCGCCGCGAGATCGCCCGTCGCGCGCGTGAGATGCACGCGCTCGAGGTGCGCGGCCGGCGACTGCGGCGCGCGGTCGAGCAGCGCCTTCGCATCCTCGAGACGGCCGTCCAGCCGTGCGATGCGCGCCAACGGCAACGACGCTTCCGCATCGTTCGCCTGCAGCGCTTCCTCGAACGTCATCCGCGCCGCGGCGCGATTCCCTTGCGCCAATTGCGCGCGTCCGAGGAGACGGCGTGCGAGCGTCTTTGTGTCCGTGTCGTAGTACTGCATCCCGCTCGCGAGCAGCTGGATCGCCCGGTCGTACTCGCCGCGGTTCAGCGCCAGCTCGCCGAGGTGGAGATGCGCCAGCGGCAGCGCATCCTCCTTCGTCAGCGCCTTGCGATACTCCTCCTCGGCGCGCTCGCGCTGATTCGTCGAGTAGTAGAGCTGCCCGAGGTTGTACTGCGCGCTGACGTCGTTGGGCGTGAGGCGCACGACGTTTTCGTACGCCTCGATGGCCGGCTGCCAGAGCCGCTTGCGCGTGTAGATTGCGCCGAGGTTGAGCCAAGCGCGGAGGAGCGAGCGGTCGAGATTCGTCGCCGCACGGAACGACGCGATGGCGTCGTCGTCGCGGCCCATCGCGAGGAGGAGATTGCCGGCGTTGAGGCGATAGCGCGCGTCTTTCGGCGCGACCTGCACCGCGCCGATGATCGCGACCAGCGCTTCGTCGTTGCGGCCGAGGGAGCGGAGGATGGCGGCGCGGCGGGCGAGGAGCGAGGGGTCTCGTTTCTCGATCGCGATCGCCCGATCGATCAATCCCAAAGCCTCGGATGCCTTGCCGAGCTGCTGCGCGGCCGCGGCGGCGGTGGCGAAGAGCGCCTGATCGGGATTCGCTCGCTGCACGGCCCGCGTCAGGACGTCGTACGCCTCGTCGGCCTTGCCTTGCTCGAGGTAGATCGTGCCGAGGCCGAGGTAGGCGCGGGTCATCGTCGGAGCGACGGCGAGGACGCGTTCGTAATTCGAGATCGCCTCTTCGTAACGCTTCGCCTGGCGGGCCTGATCGCCCTTGGCTAGCAGGCCTCGGGCGAGCTCGGGCGCGTCCTGCTGCGCGCCCGCGGAAAGGGCGAGGAGGAACAAGGCGAAGATCGCGGTCAGCCGGCGCACAGGGTGGGGAAGTTTAGCAATCAGAGCGAGAACGCCTGAACATGGAGGATGACTGTCGCAGTGGAGCTGATCCCGAGGTCTGAGTTTCGGATCGTGTATTGGAATGAATAGTCGAGCGCGTTCGGGCTGCTGCTGCCCGTTCTTGTTACGTGTATGTCGCCATTCGAGTCGAGCGTCACAACGACGTCGGAACTGGGGGGGAATGTTGTATCCGTGAAGGTGATCGAGCCGTGATGATCGTCATTCGCCAGCACATTGCCCGCATTGCCTCCGAAGAACCCCACGGTGAAGTCGTCGTTCCGAGCGGCCGGCGGTTTCACGACGTTCACTGTGACCGTCGCGGTGTCGCTGCCCGCGATGTTCGTCAGCGTGTACTGGAAGCTGTCGGTTCCTTCGAAGCCGCCGCTTGGCGCTCCGTACGTTAGATGGCCGTCGCTCGTGAGGATCACCTTACCGCCTCTTGCGGTGTTTTGCATTTGCGGAATCGCTGTGGCGCTATTGCGCACGTCGTTGGCCAACAGCTTGTCACCGAAGTCCGTCTCGCCGTCGTTGCGCGCGAAGAGGACGTCGTCGACCGCGATCGGCGGGCCGACGACTGCAATCGTGACCGTCGCGGCCGAGCCGCCGGCGTAGTTGCCGACGACGTAGCTGAAGCTGTCGCTCCCGGTGCCGGTCGGCGCTGGCACGTACGTGAAGGTGCCGTCGGCATTGATGGAGACGGATGCTCCCGCTACGTTCGTCGGCGTCGGTTGTCCGACGGTCGTCTGCTCCGTGCCGGTGGTCTTGCCATAGCTGATGATTTTCCCGCCGTTCGTCACGTCGTTGGCGAGCACGCTGCTGGCGTCGACCAGCGTTCCGTTCGCCGCCGTGGCGTATGCGTCGTTGACCGCGACCGGCGGCGCGACGACTTTCATCGTCACCGTCGCTGTCCTGGCGAACGTGCCGCTGCCGACCGTGTACGTGAACGTGTCGTTGCCGACGAAGTTCGTCGCCGGCGTGTACGTGAAGCTGCCGTCCGCGATGTTGAGCGCGACGGTGCCGCCGTTCGTGGACGTCGCCGAGAAAGCGGTGATGCCGAGGCCGTTCGGGGTGTCGTTCTTCATGACGCCGTCCGCCGCGGCGACCGTGCGCGCGGTGTTGCGCGCGGCGTCGTAGCTGTCGTTCTGCAGCACCGGCGGCGGCTGCGTCGTCATCGTGACGGTCGCCGTCGACTGGCCGGCGAAGTTCGAGAGCACGTACGCGAATGTGTCGTTGCCGATGTAGCCGGACGTCGGCGCGTAGACGAAGCTGCCGTCGGCTTGCACCGTCACGCTCCCGTGATCGGTGGCCGTCGCCTGGCCGATCGTCGTCTGCTCGCCACCGGTCTTGCCGTAGCTGACGATTGTCGCGTCGTTGCGCGTGTCGCCGGCGAAGACGCCCGGTGTAGCGACAGAAGTGCGGTTCAGGAACGCGTCCGCGACAGCGATCGGCGGTGCGACGACGCGCAAGGTGACCGTCGCCTGCACGGTGCCGGTGGCGTTGCTCAACGAATAGGCGAACTGGTCGTCGCCGACATAGCCGGACGTCGGCACGTAGAGGAACGAGCCGTCGGAGTTCAGCGTGAGCGTTCCGTGCAAGGGGCCGGACGCGCGCGCGAGCGTGGCGTCGTTCAACGTGTCGTTGTTCAGGACGCCCGGCGCCGGAACCGTGCGCGCGGTGTTGCGCGCCGCGAAGTAACTGTCGTTACTGGCGATCGGCGGCGCCGAGACGGTGATGACGACGACCGCCGCGGTGCTGGAGACGGAGTTGCCGACGATGTAGCGGAACGTGTCGACGCCGAAGAAACCCGCCGGCGGGCTGTAGCTGAAGCCGCCGTCGGACTGCAGCGCAACGGTTCCGTTCTGCACGGTCGGCGTGAGCGCGCCCATCGCCGTCTGCTCGCGTCCCGTCGCGGCGCCGTAGCTGAGGATCGCGGAGCCGCTCGGATCGTTTGCCAGCACGCCCGGTGCGGGCACGGCGCGCGGCAGGTTCATCGCGGCGGTGTACGCATCGCCGTTCGCGCTCGCCGGCGAGAGGATGGTGAGCGTCGCGATGCCCGTGTTCGTCGACGTCGCCACGCCATCGGAAGCCTGATACGTGAACGAGTCCGAACCCGAGTAGCCGGCCGCCGGCGTGTAGGTGAAGGAGCCGTCCTTCGCCAGCGCGAGCGTTCCGTGTGCCGGCGCTGCGACGGCGATCGCCATCAACTGCGCGCTGTCGGAATCGATTGCGCCGGCGAGCACACCCGGCGCGGAGACGACGAGCGGCGTGTCCTGCGTCCCGCTGTAGCTGTGATTGCTGACGTTCGGCGGCACGTTGCCCCCGATGCTCAGCGTCACGGTGGCCGGCGACGAGAGCTGCGTCCCGTTCGAGACGCGGTACGTGAAGAGGTCGAGTGTCGAGCTCGTGCCGTCGTGTTTGTACGTGAACGCGCCGTTGGCGCCGAGGGTGAGGAGGCCGTGAGTGGGGTTGGCGACGACGATGGCGGTGAGCGCGAGCCCGGAGGGATCGGAGTCGTTCGCCAGCAGGCCCGGCGTCGCGACCTGGAGCGTGCCGTTGTTCGCGACCGAGTAAGCATCGCCCTGGGCGACGGGCGGCGCGGCGCTGGTGACGGTGATGGTCACGTTCGCCGGGAGCGAGGCATCCGTGCCGTCGCTGATCTTGTAGGCGAACGAATCGGACGCGGCATCGGTGCCGTCGTTCGTGTAGGTGAAGCTGCCGTCCGGCAGGAAGGTGAGGAAGCCGTGCTGGGGAGGCGTCGTCAGGATGGCGATCAGCTTCTTCGGCCCGAAGTCGTTCGCGAGCACGCCGTTCGCGGCGCTCACGGACATCGCCTGCGCGCGCTGCGCGACGTAGGCGTCATCGACGGCCCGGATGGTGGCGGGCGGAAACGGGCTCGTAGCCCGTCGGCGCGAGGCGCTCTGGGCGGAGAGCAGCGCGCCGATGGCGGCGATCACTACGGCACCCGCGACTCGGGCACGGCGCTGCATGGGGACCCCTTCCGATTCTGCTGATTTTTGGGCCGCCGATTATATAATTTCTTCCTCCAAATCCCGCGGAAATAAAGAACGAAACCCTATGGTCCGAATGCGGTCGACGCTCGCGCTCCTCCTGGCTCTCCTCTTTCTCCCATCGTGCAAAGAGGGAAACCCGGTCGTATCTCTGCCGACCGACCCGAACGGCCCCTCCTCGGACGTCTACACGGTCACGATCTCCTCTACGTCCAGTAGTGTCGAGACCGGCACGACCGCCGTCCCGCTCTCCGTCTCCGCCCGCCGCGCCGACGGCACCACCCCTACCGACGGATCGGAAATCGCCCTCAACACCTCCCTCGGCAGCTTCGGCGTGGACAACGCGGGCAAGCCGGTGCAGCTGACGAAGGCCACGCTCGTCGGCGGGAAGGCGACGGTGCAGTTCTTCCCGGGCACGGAGGTGGGCGTGGCGAACATCCTGGCCCAGCTCGGGACGAACGTCGGGCGCCTGAACCTGACGATCGTGCAGGCGCCGCCGCCCCCCGTGGCCGACTTCACATTCACGACGAACGGCCTCTCGGCGCTGTTCACCGACGCGTCGACCGGGACGATTACATCGCGGTCGTGGCAGTTCGGCGACGGAACCAGCTCTTCGGCGACGAGTCCCTCGCACACGTACGCGGCGGCGGGAACGTACACGGTGACGCTGACCGTGACGAACTCCGCCGGCTCCTCGAACAAGTCCCAATTCGTCGCCGTCTCCCTCGGCACACCACCCGTCGCCGAGTTCGAGTCGACGGTGCAGGGGACGCAGGTCAATTTCGTCGACCGATCGACCGGAAATCCGACGTCCTGGAACTGGACGTTCGGCGACGGCACGTCGAGCACGCAGCGCAACCCGATCCACACGTATCCCGCGGCCGGTACGTACACCGTGACGCTGACCGCGTCGAACGCCGGCGGCTCGAACAGCATCAGCCACACGGTGACCATCGCCGCGGCCGCGGCGCCCGAGGCGAAGTTCTCTTTCTCGGTGGCCGGCCGGCAGGTGAACTTCCTCGACAAGTCGACCGGCAGCCCGACGTCGTGGTCGTGGAACTTCGGCGACGGCACGTCGGCATCCCAACAGAACCCGATCCACACCTACGCCGCGTCCGGCAACTACACCGTGACGCTGACCGTGTCGAACGCGTCGGGCTCGAACAGCACGAGCGAGGTGGTGACGATCGCGCCCGGCGCGCCCCCCGTGGCGGCGTTCATCTATCAGGCGAACGGGACGACCGTGAACTTCGCCGACCGCTCGACCGGCGACCCGACGACGTGGCTCTGGAACTTCGGCGACAACGGCTCGAGCCTGCAACAGAACCCCGTGCACACATACGCGGCGCCCGGCAACTACACCGTGACGCTGACCGTGTCGAATTCCGCCGGGTCGAACAGCACGTCCCAGATCGTGGCCATCGCCGCCGCGACGCCGCCCCAGGCCGCGTTCAGCGCGACGACCGCCCAGAACAGCCTGCAGGCGAACTTCATCGACGAGTCGACCGGCAACCCGACGTCCTGGCTCTGGTCTTTCGGCGACGGCTCACCATCCAGCACGCTCCGCAACCCCGTGCACGTTTACGCGACGGCAGGCACGTACACGGTGACGCTGACCGTGTCGAATGCGAACGGCTCGACGAATACGTCGCACGCGGTGACCGTGCCGCAGCCAACGCCGACGCCGTGAGAATGAGAGGCGCCGCTACAGGCACGTCTCCATGCTCGGCTAAACATCGTTGAAATGCATCTCCGCGGGAAGGGTTGCCTAGGTGTTGAGGCGGGAGTACGCTAGGTCGTCGGAAAGGAAGAGGTGGCGCGTGGCCGCACGAAAACAGTTTCAATCTCACCTGGCGATTTCGCCTGAACTAGGCCGGCTTCTCGACGAGGCGCGCACTCGACACGTGTCCGAAGAAGAGCTGCGAGAGCAGCGTGTCAGCTTCGCTTTCGGCAACGCTCCGGAGTCCGACCTGATCACCAAAGACTCGGTGCGGCGGGCTTCACAGAAGATCAGGCTAGAGTAGGAAGGCGAACGGCTCGTCATGTCCGTGCGCGAAGCCGACGACCCTCCGCTCTTCGCCAGGATTCAAGAGCAGAATTTGCTCCGCCAATATGACCTACTCGCCAACTGCGTCGAGATCGGTCTGAAAAAAGGCATCGAGGCGTTCGACAAATACATGCTGTGGTCACTGAATGCCGCGGCAGTAGCGAACATTGCGCAGTTCGGCGGTCGCTTCAGAGAACAACCAATCTATGTCGGCAATCACTTGCCGCCGCCCTTCAAGGAAGTTCCCCATCTCATCGATCAGTTCATCTCCGTAGTTCATGAGATATGGACCATCGAACCTCATCCTACCGTCTTGCCGGCGTATGCTCTTTGGCGTCTCAATTGGATCCATCCGTTCATTGAAGGGAATGGACGGACAGCTCGCGCTGCGTGTTACTTGTTGATCTGTTTGCGCCAAGGCATGTTATTGCCCGGAAAGAAGATCGTTCCCGAGCGGATCCGCGAGAACCGACGCCCTTACTATGATGCCTTGCAGGCGGCCGATCGTCATTGGGCAGAAGGGCAGTTTAACGTCGACGATCTCGCTGCCTATCTGGAGAAGCTGCTCGTGGCGCAGCTCACGGATGCCATCGACGAGCAATGACAAGGGAAGGTCCGACGCCCACCAGCATCGGACCAAAGGTCGCGAAGAACTCTACGCGATGCGCGCCAGCTCGAAGATCGAGTCGGGGGGGCGGAGGCCGGCGGTCGTGTCCGTCGGCATGCCGTAGCGGAGCATCACGTGGCGCAGGAAGCAGTCGCCGCAGAAGTGGCGGCTGTCTTCGTCGAGGACCGAGGCGGGCTCGGAGCAGATCGTGCAGCGGGGGTCGTGCGGGTTGTGGAAATTCACCGTGAGTCCTCCGAATGAAAAAGCGGAGCGAGCGGGAGGCGGACCCGCTCGCTCGCGTTGAAGGTCGATTACAGCGTCACCGTCCAGAGCACCGAACCGTCGTTTCCGATGGCCACCAGGGAGCGGGTGGGGGTGCCGCCGCTCGTCGCAGCCGGAATGGTTACGACGGCGTACGTCCCGCCGTTGAACGGCGTCAGCGGGCCGACCCGGCCGGTGAGCGAACGCGTCCACACCGTGGCCCCCGTCGACCCGGAGCGCGCGGTGATCGTCGACGTGATCGTCCCGTCGGTCGCCTGGGTCGAAGAGACGGACAGCAGGTTCGCCCCGGAGATGAGCAGGTGCGGCCGGTCGCTGCCGAGGTTCACCGTGAAGAGCGTGGCGCCGGCGGAGCTGATGCCGACCAGCTCGTGAGTGTCGGCCGTCGTCGCCGACTCGCGGATGATGTAGACCGAACCGGTCGTCGACGATACGAGCAGCGGCGGGCCGCCGAAGCCGGGGCCGAAGCCGTCGCCGTGCGGGCCGCCTTCGCCGCGGCCTTCGCCGGCCGGTCCGGGGCCCGGGTGGCCGCCGGGATTCGCGAACGCCGCGCCGGCCACGGTGAGAGTCAGAAGTGCGATGAGGATCTTTTGCTTCATGTGAGTGAGGCTCCTTTCGGGGTCTCACCCATCACAAGCAAGGTGCCACGTCTCCTGAGGGTAGAGAGGGCAAACCGCGGGTCGAATTGACCCGCGGCGAAGGGTCAGATGGTCAGGCGCCGGGCGGTTTCGGTCCGCCGCCGCCTCCGCGCGGCGGTGGGGGAGGAGGTGGTGGCGGCGGACCGCCCTGTCCTCCGCCTTGTCCGCCCTGCCCACCGCCCTGGCGCGGCGGCGGATTGCCGCGATCGTCGCCCGGGCGCTGGCCGGAGTCGGGACCGTTCTGGTTCGGCGGATTTTGCGGCGGACGGGGATGATCGTTGCCCATCCCGCGATCGCCGCCCGGGCCGCGTTCCCCTTGCGGACCGCGTCCCGCGCCTTGCTCGCGCTCCCTTTGCGACATCTGGCGCGGCGCGGGCGGCTCGCGGCGGCTGTAGTTCGCCGCCTCGCCGGCGCGAATCATCATCGGCGCCGGGTGCAGCTCCGACTGCAGCTCCACGATGCCTTCGAAGACGCGCAGCGTCGTCTGCCCCTGGCTGTCGACGTCCACGTCGTACTGCGTCCCGCGCACGGCGAGCAGCGCGCCCGGCGTCTGCACGATGCGCGGCTCGGAGCCGGTGACCTTGTCGAAGATCGCGTGCAGCTTCCCCCGCTCCAGCGAGAGGATCACGCCCGGGGTGGCCGAGGAGAGGCGGACGTCTGTCGAGCCGTAGAGCTCGAATTTCGCGCCGTAGTGCTGGGACGCGATGAGCGCGTAGGAGAACCAGCCGGTTTGAACCTTGTCGCCGCCCAGCGCCTTCGTTCCCTTTGCCGCCTTCGACTGCTGCGAGCCGCTGGTCAGCGTGACGGTGCGGCGCACGTCGTCGAACTGGTAGTCGATCGGCGCCGGCGACTGCGCCGAGCCGGCGAGCGCGAACAGCGCGAGTGTTGCCGAAAGGACGATCTTCATGACGGGCCTCATGGTTTGTCGATGCCGAGCCGCTTGATCTTGCGGGCCAGAGTTTTTCGTTCGATGCCGAGAATGAATGCCGCCTGCGTCTGATTCCCGGCCGTCGCCTGCAGCACGGCCATGATGTGCCGTTTTTCCGCCTCGTCCAAGGGTACGAGATCGTCCGCTGCCTCGTCTTCCGGTTCATCGGCGGTTACAGCAACCGGTGCCGAGGCGCGCGGCGCGATCGACGCCAACGCTTTCGCCGCCGCGCTCGCATCGACGAGGCCGCCGGTGTCGATCACGATCCGTCGCAGCACGAGCTCCAGCTCTCGCACGTTGCCCGGCCAGGGATGCGCCTCGAGCACGTCGAGCAACGCACGCGATGGGCCGGGCACCGACTCGCGATGCAGCTCCGTCGTGATGCGGCGCCGGAAGTGATCGACGAGCAGCGGGATGTCCGTCCGTCGTTCGCGCAAAGGCGGCACCGCGATCTCGTATCCCGCCAGCCGGTAGTAGAGATCCTCGCGAAACCGTCCGTCGCCGACGTGCTTCTTCAGATCGCGATGCGTGGCGGCGAGGATGCGCACCGAAACGCGGTGGCTCTTCTCCGCGCCGAGCGGCGTGACGACGCCGTCCTGCAGGAAGCGCAGCAGCTTGACCTGGAACGACGGCGAGATGTCGCCGATCTCGTCGAGGAACAGGGAGCCGCCGTCGGCGCGGGAGAGTGCGCCGCGGCGATCGGCGCGCGCGTCGGTGAACGCGCCGCGCGTCGCGCCGAACAGCTCCGCTTCGAGCAACGTGTCGGGAATCGCGCCGCAGTTGATGGCGAGGAACGGGCCGTCGGATTTCGCGCTGAGGTCGTGGATCGACTGCGCGACCAGCTCCTTGCCGCTGCCGCTTTCGCCGAGGATGAGGACCGGGACGGGGAGGGGGGCGATGCGGGCGATGGCCTTGTACATCGCGACCATCGACGGATGCGCGCCGATGATGCGCGACGGCGGGCCGGGCTCGATCTCGGCCGTTTCGGGCTCGCGTTTGCGTACGGCGTCCGCGACGCGCGCGATGAGATCGGACAGCTCGAATGGCTTCGCGATGTAGTCGAACGCGCCGAAGCGTTGCGCGAGCGCGGTCGTTTCGATCGAGCCGCGGGCGGTCATCAGGATCACGCGCGGCGGTTCGCGTTGCTCGGAGATCGCCTGCAGCAACGCAAGTCCGTCCTGCCCGGGCATGTAGATGTCGCTGACCACGACGTCGACGCGGTGCTCGCGCAGGAGCTGCAATGCGGAGCCGGCGTCGGACGCCTGGGACACGCGATGCCCCACTTTCTCCAGCGACATCGCCGCGCTCTCGCGGATGCCGGCATCGTCGTCGACCACGAGAACGCGCGCCATCAATGCGCTCCCATAGAGATCGGCAACGCGATGCGGAAACGCGAGCCGCCGGCGCTGCTTTCATCCACCGAGGCCGCGCCGCCGTGCCAGCGCGCGATCTCCGCTACGAGCGAGAGTCCCAATCCCAGTCCCTCCGTACCGCCGGCCGTCGTCCCCCGAAAGAACCGGTCGAAAATCCGCCCCCGTTCCTCGGCGGCGATGCCCGGTCCGCGGTCTTCCACATCGAGAATCGCTTCTCCTCCGCGGCGGTGCACCGCGACGGTGACCGGCGCAGCGGTGTATTTGAGCGCGTTGCCGACGAGATTGTCGACTACGCGCTCCAGAAGCGCGGCATCGGCGCGGACGAAGACTCCCGATTCGGTCTGCAGCATCAGTTCGCGATCGGCGCCCGCGCGCAGCAATTCCAGCCGCCGCGCGGCGAGCGCTCCGAGATCGATGACGGACGACGAGTCCTGAAAGTTGCGCAACGGCAGCTTCTCCAGGTCGAGCAGCACCGTGACCATCGATTGCAGTTTCCCCGCCTCCGACTCCAGCAGCGAGGCCACGCGCCGCCGTTCCGCGTCGGTGAGATCGAATCCCGCGAGGAGCTGCGACAGGCCGCGCATCGACGCGAGCGGCGTCTTCAATTCATGCGCGAGCAGACGCTTCGACTCCGCTTCCTGTTCGCGCCGAGCGCGGCTCTCGCGCAGGGCGAGCGTCATCCGTTGCGCTTCGACCGCCGCAATCGTGATGGCGACGGTGAGCGTCAGCGTGACGAACGGCACGGCCACGCCGGTGCCTCCGAGGAGACCGAGGCCGCCGAGGAGGATGAGGAGGGCGGCGAGGGCGGCGGCGAGGCGTGGACGGCGCGTCATCAGAATCGCCGCGACGGCGATCCCGGCCGCGAGTCCGCTCGCGAGCGGCGGCAGCGAACGGATCGTCTCACCGCGGATCAGCGACTCGGTCGCCGCGGCGTGCACCGTGACGCCCGGATCCTGCACGTTGCCCGAGACCGGCGTGAGCACCCTGTCGCCGATCGCGAGCGCGGTTGGGCCCACGAAGACGAGCTTGCCTTGCAGGTGCGCATCGGGGCGAAGGTTGGCGGCGGAGACCCGCGGAATGTCGCGGGGACGCGTGCGAAACGCGGGTGCGATCGATTGCGCGACGGGGATCGGCCGGTCGGTCACGAGCGACGCGGCTTCGAGCGAGAGCGCGGTGAGCGCGCGGTCGCGGCTCTGCTTCGTCGAGGCGACGCGGCGCATGATGCCGTCGTGGTCGAGCTCGAAGTTGCCGTGCGCCGCGCGCGCCGGCAGCGGCGGCGCGAGCCACTCGCCGCGTTCATCGAGCACCGCGACGGCGATGGTCGGCACGCGCTGCATCGCCTTCGCCAGCGCATCGTCACCGTCGCGCCGTTCGGCGAGGAGCACGTCGACGATCGCGCCGCGCGCGCCCGCATCCGCGGCAGTTTCGAGGATTTGCGCC
>JAFAVZ010000380.1 GCA_019242175.1 Acidobacteriota bacterium | reverse complement strand
CCGGCGAACGTGCCGGTCGTATCGACGTTCGAATTCGTGGTGGGTGGGAGAACTGCAGCCGATTCCCCGGGCGCATTGAGAGCGGTCGACGTCTCGCCGGACGCGCTCCCTTCCTGCACCACCTGGTACTCCTGCTGCTCGCGTTGCATGCTCCCGCTGCGGTGGCAGCCAGCCAGGAGGAGCGTCGCGACACCGAGATGAAGGATGGTTTTCATAAGCGAACCTATCCTTCAAATAAGCGTCTTTGGTGCCAGTTTCCCCTTAATGAAGCTTGCTGAAAAATCGATGGAACCGCGGCATCCAGTAATGCGATTTGTCGATGGAGAACGCCACCGCGAGCGCCCGTCCCACGATCCGCCGGCGCTCGATGGCGCCGATGAAGCGGCTGTCATTGCTGTTGTCCCGGTTGTCGCCCATCACGAAGTAGTGGCCGGCGGGGACGGTGATGGGACCGTAGGAGCGGAGCGGCGAGGCCATGCTGGGGGAGATCATCACCTTGTGCTCGCGCCCGTCGAGGTTCTCGTCGGTGATGAGCACCATCCCCTGCTGGTCTTCCGGAACGGGGTCGGACTTCGGCGGGTCGGTCACGAGGGTGCCGTTCACGAAGAGCTGGTTGTCGATCAGCTCCAGCTGGTCGCCGGGGAGGCCGACGACGCGTTTCACGAGCCGGACGCCGTCTGCGGGGGAGAAGAGAACGACGATGTCGCCCCGTTTCGGATCGCCCCACTTCAGCACTTCGATCATCGTGAACGGGATCTTGAGGTCGTAGGCGAGCTTGTTGACGACGACGCGATCGCCTTCCTGAATCGTCGGCTTCATCGACCCGGTCGGGACGTCGTTCCAGTCGGCGAGCGCCGAGCGGAGCGAGCTGACCACGAGGATCATGATGGCGAAGACTTTGATTTCCTGAAAGATCTTCTTCTTGTTCATTTTGCTCCGGTGACTCTACGGATCCCCGGATGCAACGTTTCGTTACGAGGTTTCTTCCCACGTAGGTCCGGCTCTCCGGCCGGACCCCGCGCTGCCCTCCTGCCGGACCCCGCGCTACCCTCCGGAAACGCGGAAGCGGCGGGCATCGCCCGCCGCCTCGTTCTCGACTGCGGCCGGCTGGATAGCCGGCCCTACATGCATTCGTTGCGGTTTACGTCGTGGAGCGCTTCTCGGTGACGGGCAGCGTCGCGGGCACGACGTTCTTCGCGCCTTCCACTTTCGCCACCTTGTCGTCGCCGATCAGTTTCACCTTCGACAACAGCTCGCTCATCTGCATGCCGGACAGCGCCTCGAAGAGCGCCGGAACCTGCGATGCGATGGCCGTGAGGTCGCCGGTGATCTTGTTCGCCCCGGCCGACTGGCTGTCGTTGGAGATGACCGTGATCTTGTCGATGTTCGCGAGCGGCGAGGCGAGCGCCTTCACCATCTCCGGCATGTTCGTGATCAGCTTGTCGACGACCGCGGCCTGGTTCCACTCGAGGTA
Organism: Acidobacteriota bacterium; assembly: GCA_019242175.1. GTDB lineage: Bacteria > Acidobacteriota > Thermoanaerobaculia > Gp7-AA8 > Gp7-AA8 > JAFAVZ01. Next base: position 3,005 of record JAFAVZ010000380.1, on the reverse strand, counting down.
AGCCTCGGCCTTCACGTTCATCGCCTTCGCCTCGGCCTCACCCTTGCGGAAGATGATGTCGGCCTCGGCCTCACCCTGCGCGCGCAGCGAGTTGGCGCGACCTTCGGCTTCCGTGATGAGGCGCTGGCGCTCGGCCGAAGCGAGCGTCTCGATGCGGGCGCGCTCGACTTCCGCGGCCTTGAGCACCGTCGCGATGAGCTCCTTTTCGTGACGCAGGATTTCCGCTTCCTGCACCTTCACCTGCGCTTCCTTTTCAATCTGGATGACGCGCACCGACTCGGCTACGACCTGCTGCTGCATGACCTGCGACTGGATCTCGTAGGACTTGTCGGCCTGGGCCTGCTGGCGCTTCACGAGCTCCGCGTACTGCGCCTTCTTGATCTCCAGGTCGCGCGTAGCCTCGGCCTGCGCGGCCATCGACATCGACTGCGCGAGCACGCGCTGCTTATCGGCTTCCGCCTGGGCGATGGCTGCCTCGCGCTGCGCTTCGGCGCGTTTGATGGCCGTGTCGCGATCCGCCTCGGCGGCGGCGATGTCCGCCTGCATCTTGATGCGGGCGATGTCCGGGCGACCCATGTTCGCGATGTAGTCGTTCTTGTCCCGCACTTCCTTGATCGTGAACGAGACGACTTCGAGACCCATCTTGTTCATGTCATCGGCGCACGTGCCGCGCATGCGGTCGGCGACCATTTCCGGCTGCTTCACGATCTCTTCGACGGCGAGCTGGCCGATGATGCCGCGCAGGTGGCCTTCCATCACGAGGCGGATGAGGCCCTCACGCTGCGGCGGCGTCTTGGTCAGGAACTGCTCGGCCGCGGTGGCGATCGAGACCTGATCCGACTTGACCTTGATCTGCGCGACCGCCTCGACGGTCACGGCGACGCCCTGCTTGGTGTAGAGATCCTGCTGCGGGGCGACGTCGAACGACATCAGCTCCAGCGACAGGGAGCGATAGTTCTGCACCATGGGAAAGACGAGGGTGCCGCCGCCCTTGATGACGCGCGTGCCGCCCAGACCGAAGACGATGAACGCCTCGTTCGGGCCGGCCTTGCGATACATCTTCGAGAGGAAGCTGAAGAGCATCATCGACGCGACGACCGCGCCGCCGATTACCCACACTGTGAACGGAATGCCGAAAAACATGGTCTCTCCTTGTCAGCTCTGCGGCGTGATTGCCTCGAGCTCATCCCACGTACACACGTACGCGATTCCTTTGTCGTAACGGGTCACGATCACTTCCGTGCCTTTGTCGATCGGCTCGCCGTTGTCCGAGCGGGCGCCGGCGACCTGGCGGGTGCCGTCGTGCGTGAAGACGATCTCGCCCGTGCCGCCCTTGCGGATGGGGATCGTCACGTTGGCGAGCGTGCCCTGCCACGTGAGGTGCTGCGCGCGGCGCTCGCCGCGCACGAGCATGCGCATGAAGCGGTTGATCATCGAGCCGCCGACCAGACCGGTGCCGACCGCGGCGCCGCCGATGACGAAGTCCGGCCAGCTCGTCGTCTTCTGCAGCACGTAGCCGCCGGCGCCGAACCAGGTGACGAACGCCGTCAGCGCGGTCATGTTCATGATCGAGACGTGCGGCGCGGCATCCTGCGGCTGCGCGGGCGTCGCGCGCACCACGTTCTTGCCGTGCGTCAGGTTGTGACCGTGGCTGTGTCCGTGACCGAGCATGTGCCCATGGCCGTGGCCGAAACCGTGGCCGCGGGCGAGACCGAAGATTTGGTCGAAGAAGTCCACGCGGTCGAGGCCGGAGACGAAAGAAAGCACGCTCAGGCCGAGGCCGAGGAAGAAGCAGATGAGATAGATGGTGGTCCAGGTCATGGAACGGATGCCTCCGATCACGCTTCCTCGTCGCTTGCGCGGCGGCGCTTGCGCGTCGTCGCGGGCGGCGGGGTGAGTCGCTCGACGAGCCGTTGGATGAGGATCTTGTTCTCCACGATGGCGCCGAGGAGGATGAGACACTCCCGCGACTGGTCGTGTTTGGCGATCTGCACCAGGGCCCGGCTCAGCTCCGGATCGCGCCGGAACTGCTCCGACGCCTCGATGAGCCAGAGGTCGATGTCGTCGTCCATCTGCCGGCGGGGCTTGATGGAGAGCATCGGCTCCGGCGCATCGTCCGGATCGTCCACGAGGTGTCCGGGATGGACGCTGAAGAAGCGGGCGAGGAGGAGGCGGGTGTTGCTGGTCATGTGCACGCGCGCGCCGTTCTCGAGCTGGGAGACGTAGGACTGGCTGATCTGCCCTCCCAGCTCGCGCACGCCTTGCGCGACTTCGGTTTGCGTGAGCTCGCGGCCGAGGCCGCGGGCGTGTCCTTCGAGGACGCGGAGGCGGGCGAGTTTCTTGCCGAGCGTCATTGCAATTTGCAATATATTGCGGACAGCAATAAAAAGCAAGCGGGCACGGCCCGCTGCGCTGACTGGCATAGCCCGTCCGGACGTTAGGCTCCGCTGTGGGTGCCCGCCGAAACCACCACGAGCGTCAGATCGTCCTCGAGCTCGCCCGCGGCGAACGCCGACACCGTTTCCACGATGGTCGCCTGGAGCGTCTTCGCCGTCTGTGACCGATGGGCGGCCACCAGCTCTTCGAGGCGGTCTTCGCCGAACATCTCCTCGCCGCTGAGCGCTTCGCTCGCGCCGTCGGTGAAGAGCACGAGGCGGTCGCCGGGGAACATCGTCGTCTCGCCCTCGCGGTACGGATCGCGGAAGACGCGGGAGATCACCGGGCCGCCGTCGGCGAGGCGTTGCACGGTGCCGTCCGCCCGCACGAGCAGAGGCGGGTTGTGGCCGGCGTTGCACCAGCGCAGCCGTCCCGTCGCGCCGTCGAGCGCGGCGTAGAAGAACGTGACGAAGCGGCCGCCGGTGAGGCTGCTGGCGACCACGCGCCGCACCCGGTCGCAAAGCTCCGCCGCACTCGTCTCCTCGGTCGCCGAGGCGCGCACCGCAGCCTGCAACGCGGACATCAAGAGCGCGGCGGGCATCCCCTTGCCGACGACATCGCCGATCGAG
>JAFAVZ010000281.1 GCA_019242175.1 Acidobacteriota bacterium | reverse complement strand
CGACGACAGGCCGCACGGTCTTCTTCATGCGGTAGTACTCGTTCTGCGGCTGGCGGAGGTCGACTTCGAATTTGCTTTCGCGCACGAGCGAGACGAGCGTCTCCCACCGTTCGAGGGCGGCGACGTCGTCGTGGTGTGCGGCGAAGTCGCGCGCGGCGCGCTCGATGGCGCGCTTCAACGTCATGAGCGTCGTCTCATCGAGGACGACTTTCTCATCGCGCGCCTCGCGCAGCCGCTCGTCGATCTCACCGAGGCGCAGCTCCGCATCGTCGAGCAGCCGGCGGAGCTGGATGTTCACGTCGAACTCCGCGGCCGTGCGCAAGACCTTCGGCAGCGGCACGCCGAGCGTGGCGTGGAAGCGCATGAGCGGGTCGTAGCGCTCGTGCAGCGAGCGCAGCGCCGACTCCGCCTCACGCAACGTCGCGTCGCAGATGATGTTGAGGATGCGGCGCTGTTCGTCGCGGAAGAGCGAGCGGATGGAGATCGGCGTCTCGGCGAACGAACGGTCGAGCAGGCGGATGACGGACGGCAACTCGCCCGGCTGCAGCGCGTCGCCGAGCGCTTTCTTCGCCGTCTCGTAATCCGTCGACGGCTTCGTTTCGCGGACGCCGCCGGTGAGCTCGGTTTCCCCGAGGTGGAGAACGGCGAATTCGAAGGAGGCAGATTCGCGCGTGATGCGCGACGTCACGGTGATCGACGCCACGGCCATCCGCGAACGGCCGGCGCGTTGCAGCTCGAAATCGTGGCGCTTCACGCGGTAGCAGTAGACGTCTGCCTCGTCGTCGAAGTGATCGAAGAGCGAGGCGACCGCATAGTGCGCGGCGACGCGGCGGAGGTCGAGCATCGCCGGCCCGACTTCGCGGTCATAGATCTCCCGTCCATTGCCGCGTTCGGGAAGATTGCTTTGCGCCCGCCCGAGGCGCTCGCGCAGCCCGTTTTCGAGCGAACGGCCGGAGAGCGACTCGGCGAGCTGCACCACTCGGCCGGCGTACTGCAGAACCTGCACGGTCTCGATGCCCGAGATGTCGTTGAAGAACCAGCCGCACGACGTGTACATCAGCATCGCGTTGCGTTGCATCTCCAACAGCTCCAGCGCGGTTTGCGCCTCGCCGCCGATCTGATGCTTGTCGAGGAACGCGCGGACGGAGTCGTCGGAGCGATCGAGGATCACGTCGATGTAGGCATCGCGCGCGGCCCACGGATCGCGCAGCACTTTGGCGCCGACGCTCTCGAAGATCGTGCACGCCTCGTCGCGCAGCCAGTCGAGCGCATCGCGGAGCGGTGCGCGCCAACGCTGATTCCAGTCCGGTCCCGCGCCCGTGTTGCAGCCGCAGTCGCTGCGCCAGCGCTCGATGCCGTGCGCGCAGCTCCACGACGTTCGCTCCACGATCTCCGCCTCTTCCGTCGGCGGATACAGCTCCAGAAACTGGCCGTAGTTCGCGATCTTCGCCAGCTCCCGCTCTTCGATGTATTGCAGCGAGTAGGCGAGGGCCATGTCGCCGTAGCGATGATGATGTCCGTACGTTTCGCCGTCCGTCGCGATGTTCACCAGCTGCGGATGCTTGCGATGCTCGGAGAACGCGCCGACCACGCGGTGCGCGAAGTACTCGCCGCGCGCGAGCAGATTCTCGAACGCCACCGCGCGGGAGATCGGGCCGTCGTAGAAGAACAGATCGATCGAGCGTCCGGACGGCAGCTCGCAGCGGTAGGCCATCGTCGGGTCGATCGGATCGCCTTTCGCCGTGCGCGCCTGGCTCGGCTCGAGGATCGTGAACGCGATGCCTTCCGCGGCGAGCGCCTCCAGCGAAGCGGTATCCACCGCCGTCTCCGCCAGCCACATCCCCTCGGGCTTGCGGCCGAACCGCCACTCGAAATCGCGGACGCCCCAACGCACCTGCGTGCGTCGATCGCGTTCGTTCGCCAAGGGAAGAATGATGTGGTTGTAAGCCTGAGCGATTGCCGACCCGTGGCCGCCGAAGCGTCGCCGGCTGGCGTGGTCGGCGTCGATCACGGCTTGATAGGTTTGCGGCGCACGCGTCGAGAGCCAGCTGAGCAATGTAGGACCGAAGTTGAAGCTGATGGAAGCGTAGTTATTGACGATGCGCAGAATGCGATCGCGCGCGTCGAGAATGCGCGCCGAGGCGTTGGGGGCATAGCATTCGGCGGTGATGCGCTCGTTCCAGTCGTGGAACGGATAGGCGGAGTCCTGCGTCTCGACTGCTTCCAGCCACGCGTTCTCGCGCGGGGGCTGATAGAAGTGACCGTGAATGGTGATGTACCGGGGGCGGGCCATGGGGCGCCGATGGTACAACGGCGCGATTCGTGGCGCAGACCTTGCCTCAGATCGACTACTCTTCGGTCTCAATTCTCGAAGGAGCAAGAAAATGGCTGATTCGAATCTTCAGATCCTTGCGGGGGTCATTCGGGATGCAGGGCGAGACGTGCTCGATGAGTGGAGCCGGCTGCAGAAGCAGGATCTGGCCGCGCGCAGCAACCTGCTCAAGCCGGGCGAGCTCGACGAACAGTCCCGAGGTTTCCTCGATGCGTTCGTGAACGCAGTCGCCAAAGCGCCGAATGCCGACATCCTCACCTCCGAAACTTGGGCCGCCGCGCGCGACCTCCTCGGGAACATCTCCCGTTCCCGCGCCCGGCAGGGTTTCACGCCGAGCGAGACCGCAACGTTCGTCTTTTCCCTCAAACAGCCCATCTTCCAGAAACTGCGCGAACGCTTCAAAGAAGATCCGATGCAGCTCGCGGAAGTGACCTGGTCGACGAGCGAGCTACTCGACAAGCTCGGCCTCTTCACCACCGAGATCTATCAGAAGGGCCGCGAAGAGATCATCCTCCGCCAGCAACAGGAATTGCTCGAGCTCTCCACGCCGGTCGTGCAGCTCTGGAACGGCGTGCTTGCACTGCCGCTCATCGGTACGCTGGACAGCGCGCGCACGCAGGTCGTGATGGAGAGCCTGCTCCAGGCCATCGTCGACACCGGCTCTGCGATCGCGATCATCGACATCACCGGCGTGCCGATCGTCGACACGCTCGTTGCCCAGCACCTGCTCAAGACCGTTGCGGCCGCGCGGCTGATGGGCGCCGACTGCATCATCAGCGGCATCCGTCCTCAGATCGCCCAGACCATCGTTCACCTCGGCGTCGAGATCAACGACGTCATCACGAAGGCGACGCTGGCCGATGCCTTTGCGATCGCGCTGCAACGGGTTGGCCTCACCGTGACGCGGCGCGCGAAGCCGGCGAACGCCGTACCGGCGCCCGTTCAGAAGAGCGAATGACGATGGAACGCATACCGATTCTCAAGATGGGGCGGTTCCTCCTCGTGTCGATCCAGGTCGACATGGACGACCGCACCGCTCTCACTTTGCAGGACGACCTCACGGCGCAGATCGTCAAGCACCGCGCGAAAGGCGTGCTGATCGACATCTCGTCGCTGGACGTCGTCGACTCATTCATCGGGCGCATGCTAGCCAACATCGCGGCGATGGCCCGCATCCTCGACGCCGACACCGTCGTCGTCGGGATGCAGCCGGCGGTCGCGATCACTCTGGTCGAGCTCGGGTTGTCCTTGAAAGGCGTGCGGTCGGCGCTGAACATCGAACGAGGCATGGAGCTGTTGCAGGCCGACGTCGCGGCCGCAGAAGGAATGGCGAGTGGAGATCTCGAAGACTGAATCGATCTCCGTGCGCAGCTCCGCCGAAGTCGTCGGCGTGCGGCATGCGGTACGGAAATGGGCGGTCGATCTCGGGTTCAGCCTCATCGAACAGACGAAGATCGTGACGGCCGCGAGCGAGCTCGCCCGCAACATGGTGGACTATGGCGGCGGCGGGATGATGCACGTCGAGACGTTGCAGGACGGCCTGCGCCGCGGCCTGCGCCTCATCTTCGAGGACCAGGGCCCGGGCATTGCGGACATCGACCAGGCTCTGCGCGACGGCTTCACTTCCGGCGGCGGCATGGGTCTCGGCCTCGGCGGCGCGCGGCGGCTCTCGAACGAGTTCGACGTCGTCTCGAAGCCGGGTGAAGGCACGCGCATCACGATCACGCGGTGGAAAGGCGTCTCGTGAGCCAGACGACGATCGCGGTGAACGTCAACGACGCCAGCGGCGTCGCCGGCGCACGACGCCGCGCGCAACAGATCGCGGAGAGTCTGCAGATGAGTGCGACCGCCGCCGGCAAGGCCGCGCTCGTCGCCACGGAGCTGGCGACGAATCTCATCAAGCACGCGGACCACGGCACGATCTTCTTCCTGACGAGCGAGGATCAACCGTGGACGCTGACGATCCTCTCGACGGATAAAGGACGCGGGATCTCGAACGTGCCCGGCGCGATGCGCGACGGCTACTCCACCGCCGGCAGCCCCGGCACCGGCCTCGGCGCGATCTCGCGCAATGCGTCGGTGTTCGACATCTGGTCCGCCGAGGGGAAGGGCACCATCGCGTTGTGCCGCGTCGAAGACGAGGCTTTGCGGAAACGCGTTTCCGCGCTCGATCGCGCGCCGCGCGTCGTCGTGGCCGGCGTCTGTCTCCCGCTCGCGGGAGAAGACGTCGCCGGCGACGCATGGACGTCGATGCACGACGGCAGCGACCAAACGACGATCGTCGTCGTCGACGGCCTCGGCCACGGACCCGCGGCAGCGACGGCGGCGAATGCGGCCGTCGTCTCGTCGCGCAGCCGCGCCGG
>JAFAVZ010000082.1 GCA_019242175.1 Acidobacteriota bacterium | reverse complement strand
GGACTTTGATGAGCTCGTGCGCTTCGATCGACTTGCGCGTCTCTTCGACGATGCCGGGAGTCAGTCCGGCCTTGCCGACGCGCACGATTGGCTGAAGGGGATGCGCAAGGCCCTTGAGGAACTGTCGCTGCTTTGCGGTCAACATAGCGGTGCGGCAGTTTACCCCGAGCGATTAGCGAGGGGTCACCGCGACGCGCCAACGGGATCACCACCTTCAGCCGGAAAGCGATGCGAGGGCGTCGATGACTTGAGCCTGAAGTTGGAGATTGCTGTGACGCGTTACGGCGATCCCTCGCTAATCGCTCGGGATGAACTGCAAAAAAAAGGGCGGCCCGAGGGCCGCCCTTGGCTGAACTTCTGTCGTGATCGTTACGGGAGCATGAGGCGGATCACCACGCGGCGGTTCTTCAACCGGCCTTCCGCGGTGTTGTTGTCGCCGACCGGCTCGCGTGCATCGCGTCCTTCGATCGTGATGCGCGACGGGTCGATGCCGTGGCGGCTCACGAGGTAGTCGCGGACCGCTTCTGCTCTGCGGCGATCGAGATCCTGATTCGGACCGGTCGCTTCACGATTGTCGGTGTAGCCGATGACGATCGCGGTCGCGGTCGGTTCCTGCTTCATGCGCAGCGCGACGTCGTCGAGGATTGCCTTGGCGATGTTCGTGAGGCGTGCCGAGGCGGGCTCGAAGTGGATTTCGTCGGTGCGGATTTCGGTCGGCACGCGCGGCGGCGCAACCGGCGGTGCCGGCGGAGGAATCGGAGTCGGAGGCGGCGGCGGGGCCTGCGGCGGGCACGGCGGCGGCAGCGAGATCGGAGGCGCCGGCGGGACCGCGGCTGCGGCGAGACGCATCGGAGCGAACGTCAGGCCGACGAGGCCGGAGAGGCCGCAGTCGTCGAGCTCCGTGAAACGGCACTCGTCGTTGTCGTAGGAGAACTTCTGGACGTTCCAGCGAGCGCCGGCGCTGAGGGCCCAGCCGCTGTCGCCGAACCAGTGACGGATGCCCGTCACGAGGAAGAGCGGAGCCTTCGGCTTCTGGTCGCCGCCGGTGTAGAAGACGGCGTTGGCCTCGCTGATCCAGTTCGTCGTGCGCCAGAAGGAGAGCGGGATGTTCAGGCCCGCGTCGGCGCGCAGCTCATTCGGCAGATCGACGTCGCCCGAAGCGGCATAGTTCGTCTTGTCGTCGTTGCGCTTGCCGACCATGACGTACGTGCCGCCGAGGGTGAAGATGCTGCGGGTCCAGTGGACGCCCGCGCCGAAATTGCCGTTGCCCGTGGAGATGCCGCTGTTGTCTTCGCCCGTCGGAAGATCGACGAAGAGAGAGAGCGCGACTTTGTTCGGGCTGGTGGCGGGGTCGAGCAGGGCGAACTTCGTCGCCAGCTTGACGTCGCCGAGGCCGGAGTCGCTGTTGCGGCCCTGGTACAGATAGCCGTTGATGAAGCCCGCGCGATCGCCGCCGTTCGTCTTGATGTGATCGTACGGGAGCATGGCGCTCACTTCCCAGCGGTCCGTGATGCCGTAGCCGACGGACGCGCTGAGGCGGTAGAGGTCATAGCTCATGTCGCGATAGCGCCGGGCGGTGAGCGGCGCGAAGTCGCGAGCGGGAGCGGCGAGAAGATCCCAGTCGTTGAAATAGATGCCGAACGACAGGTCGCCGCGACGAAGCGTGTCGCCCGTGACGGTGCTGAAAAGGCCGGTCTGGCCGTTGATGCTCGGTGCGACGATCGCGATCTGATCTTCGCGAGTCATCGTGCCGCTCGTCGCACCCATCTGCGCGAACGCACTCGCCGTGATCAGCAAACACAAAAGGGAAAACAGGAACCGAAGCCTGGGACGCAACAAGTCACACCTCCTAATGGATACCGGGTATCCGCCCGCAGCATATAATTGCCGCCGCGTTACAAACATTGTGCCAGAGCACTCGATTGTCTTTTCCGTAAAGACTTTAAGGTCTTGAGCTTACCATAGGTTGAGCGTCACTTCGTCAGACTGACGGCTCCATAAGGACGGCATCCAGAGCATGCGCAGAACCTCTTTCGCCCTGGCGATATCGGCATTTCTTTCCGCGACGCTTTCCGCGCAGCAGCCGCCGACGCCTCCCGCGCCTCAGCCTCAGGTCCAGCCGGCCCCCGATGCTCAACCCCAGCCCACGCCACCTCCCGCCCCGGCGCCGACGACCGATCCGGCCGTCCCGCCCGTCGAGCCCCCGCCTCCCGCCGCGGCCCAGCCGCCGCGCGAGACGCCGCCGGCGAATGTAACGGCGCCGGATCAACAGCCGTCCATCCTCTCCCGCGCCGCCGGCGCTTCTTACGACCGCCGCGAGTCGCTCCCGAACGTCAACATCTACCTGCCGGAAGGGCAGGCCAGCATCCGGCTCCGCAAGCTGATCCGCAACGTGCTCTTCGAGAGCCAGATCGACTACAAGTTCGTCGAAGGCGACATCTCGACGTTCCTTCGCTACAAGTACTACGCCCGCAACTTCTGGTACAAGCTCAGCGTCTTCGACTCCATCGAGTTTCCGGACGTCGGCTCCACCAGCAAGCAGGAGTTCGAGCGCGTCCGCGGCGGCCTGTTCCTCACCGAGTTTCCGCGCGACTACAACAAGCGCTACTTCTGGCTCCTCCAGAACGATCGGCTGACGTTCGGCGACACGACGAACGTCGACAACCGCAAGAACAACGTCTACACGAAAGTCGGCTTTCAATACGGCACGCAGTTCGACGAACGGATGAACGCGATCGTCGGCGAGTCGCGCGGCCGCATCACCCCCGTCCTCACGGCGTTCCGCGAGCTCGGCCCGCAGAAGTTCGGCTTCGCCGCGGCGGTCACCCAGTCCGGCCACGTCTGGAACGGCGACTACAACTACACGAAGCTGGAGAGCGAAGTCCTGAAGCGTTGGGACGTCAGCCGCACGTCGTTCTTCGTCTCCCGCGCCCACGTCGGCTTTTTCGCCGTGCGCAACACGGTCAGCACCGCGCCGACCACCGATCCGATCGAGCGTTACTCGATCCCCCGCTACGAGATGTTCAAGCTCGGAGGGCGCGAGGCGTTGCGCTCGATCAGCGACAACACCGATTCCGAAGGGACGCACGAGGCGCATCTGACGAACGAGTACTTCGTGCCCATCTTCCGGAACAAGGATTTCCGCACCTGGCTCCTGCACTGGAACACGATGTACGGCATCGCATACGTCGGTGCCGGCTCCGTCGGCTTCGACTACCGCGACCTCGGCAAATCCGACCGCACCGTGGTGGACGCAGGCATCGGCACGGAGATGAGCATCAACGTACGCGACTTCGACGTGCTCTTCAGCGTGATCTACGCGCACACCGTGCACGGCCCGGAAGAGCTGCGCGGCGGGAAAGTGCGCTTCTCGATCCGTACGATCCGGTGAGCGGGCGTCCCGCCCGGCGGCCTTGCGTTTGATGCGTGATCTACGCGCACACCGTACACGGACCGGAGGAGCTGCGGCGGCAAGCTGCGGTTCTCGCACGATCCGGTGAGCGGGCGTCCCGCCCGCGTGCCGACGGGCGTCTCGCCCGGCGGCCTTGCGTTTGATGATGCCGCGGCACGAGACGTGCCGCGGTCGCGGGCGAGACGCCCGCTCACCAAAACGTAGGGCCGGCTCTCCAGCCGGCCCCATAAAAGCGTTGCGGCGGGCCGTGGCCCGCCGCTTCATTCTCGACTGCGGCCGGCTGGGAGCCGGCCTTACATGTTCAGAGCGTTAGTTGCGCGCCAGCTCGGTGCGGACTTCGCGGACGCCGTCGATGTTGCGGATGAGCGAGATCACGACGTCCTTCTGCAGCTCGTGGCTCACGATGCCGTTGATGCGCACGATGCCTTTGTCGGAGTCGACGCTGAGCTTGCAGCCGTCGAGCGAGCGGTGGATCGCGATCTCGCGTTCGGCGGTGCGCTCGATGCGCTGGTCATCGATCGGCTCGATCACCTGGATCAGATTGGCCACCCGGCTGTAGCCGAGGTCCTTGGCCATCTGGCTCGCCTGCTCGGCGTTCGCCCGCGCCGCCACCCGGCCGCGCATCACGACGATCCCCCCGACCTCGGTCACCTCGAGACGGTCGACCGTGCTCAGACCGCGATTGCGGAACTGCGGGGTGAGGTCATTACCCGTCGCCGCCTGGGACTTCGGAGCGGCGAAGGCGGCGGTCGCGACGAGCAGCGTCACGACGGCGATCCCGGCGAGAAGAAGTCGGCTGGTCTTGAGAGGGGTCATGAGTTATTTGTGTCTCCTGACCGGTTCTATAGCATCGAGGATGCCAACTGTTACGGGCATCCCGCCTCAATCGTTTAGACCTGGGAACGGGAAAATCTTACTCCTATGCCGCGCGCAAGGAAAGCTCCACGAGCGTGGAGTCCTCCGGATGCGTCGCCCCCTCGTGATGGAGGTAGACGCGCCAGAGCAGGACGAGGGCGAGGCCGAGGATGACCAACATGCCGGCGAGAGCAGCGATGCGACGAGCCACGGGCTCGACCGCACGCAACGGCCGTGCCGCTTAGAATGAATGCGTGCCCCGCATCCAGCTCCTGCCCCCCGACCTCATCAATCAAATCGCGGCCGGCGAAGTCGTCGAGCGTCCCGCCTCGGTCGTCAAGGAGCTGGTCGAAAACGCCATCGACGCGGGCGCGCACACCATCGACGTGATCCTCGAAAACGGCGGCCGCAAACTGATCGAGATCCGCGACGACGGCTCGGGCATGTCCCACGAAGACGCGCAGCTCGCCATCGAACGGCACGCGACTTCGAAGATCCGCGCCTTCGACGACCTCAGCCGCGTCCGCACCCTCGGCTTCCGCGGCGAAGCGTTGCCGTCGATCGCTTCGGTCTCCCGCTTCTCCCTGCTGACGTTCGACGGCGCCTCGGACCACGCGGTCGAGATCGAATGCGACCCGCTCACCGGAAGGCGCGACGTCCGCCCCGCCGCCCGCGACCGTGGCACGACGATCACCGTCCGCGAGCTGTTCGAGAACGTGCCGGCTCGGCGCAAGTTCCTCCGCAGCGCCGATGCGGAGTTCCGTTCGGTGGTCGGCGTCGTGTCGTCGTACGCGCTGCCGTTGCCGTCGCGCGCGTTCCGCCTCGAGCACAACGGCCGCGTCCTGCTCGACCTCCCACCCGCCGCCTCCGACCGCGACCGCATCGTCCAGATCCTCGGCAGCGACGCGGAAGGCAACCTCGAGCCCATCGACGCCACGATCGGCAACGCGCACGCGACCGGCTTCGTCACGCGCGGCCTCCGCTACGGCAGCCGGCGCAATCAATACTTCTTCGTCAACGGCCGATTGGTGAAGGATCGGGTGCTGACGCATGCCGCGAATCGGGCGGCCGAGGCTTTCGATTTCGAGGGACATCCGGGGTTGGTGCTTTTTCTGAAGATCCCGACGGAGATGGTCGACGTGAACGTCCATCCCGCGAAAACCGAGGTGCGGTTTCGCGAGTCGTCGGCAGTGCACGTCGTCGTCGAGCAAGGCATCAAACGAGCCCTCGGCGGCGCGGAAGAAGGCGGCGGATTGATCGCCGCGTCGACGCCGCTCGAGCAGACGACGTTCGAAGCGGAGCCGGTTGCATTCGCGCCGCCAAGTCCGCGGTTCGAAGTGACGCCGCTGTTCCAGCAGCAACGCGCGTTCGTGCAGCCGCCATTGCCTTCGCAGCCTTCCTCGCTCGCCGTCGCCGTCGAAGAGAAGCCGCCGAACCTCGGCGATCTTCAGGGCCGCGTGATCGGGCAATACCGGATGAGCTACATCCTGCTCGACACGCCGGGCGGATTGCGGCTCGTCGACCAGCACGTGGCGCACGAGCGCGTGCTGTACGACCGCTTCTGGAAGCAGCTCGAGGCGCATGCGCCGGCGAGCCAGCAGCTGTTGACACCGATCCTCTACGAGGCCGGCGCGGCGGAGGTCGCGGTGCTGGAATCGCATCTCGAAGAGCTGCGCGCGGTCGGCTTCGACATCGAGCGCTTCTCCGGCAACGCGTTCGCGATCGCCGCGGTGCCGCAGGATCTCGTGCGCAACGACGTCGACGCGTTCCTGCACAAGCTGATCGATGCATCGATCGAAGAACGCTCGCCGCATCTGACGCGCGTGCGGGAACGGATCTGCGCGTCGCTCGCCTGCCAGGCCGCGATCAAAGTCCACCGTCCGCTCGGCGGCGAAGAGATGGCCCGGCTCGTGGCGGAGCTGCTCGTTTCGTCGAATCCTTTCGCCTGCCCGCACGGACGGCCGATCGTGGTCGACATCAAGCACCTCGACATCGAACGCCATTTCCACCGCAAATGATCTTCCGCCGAACGATGACCGCGCCCGAGCTCGGCCGGCGCGGAGAACGGCGCGCGGCGTGGTTCTATCGCCTGCGCGGCTTCCGCATCGTCGCGCGCAACGTGCGGTCGAAGGCGGGCGAGATCGATTTGATCGCGCGCCGCGGGCGCCTGCTCGTGGTCGCCGAGGTGAAGACGCGCCAGAGCCTCACGGCCGGCGAAGGCTACGAGGCGGTGAACCGCGAGAAGCAGCTACAGCTCGTGCGCCTCGCGGACGGCTATCTCGCTCGCGAACGGCTGCGCGACGTCACGCTGCGTTATGACGTGCTTTCGCTCTTCTGGACCGGCCGGCGCTTCGTCGTGACCCATTTTCCCGACGCTTTCCGCCCAATCGCGGAACCTTCCCGGCCGTGGCAATGGCGGGTGTGAAACGGCGGACGCATTTCCATCACGAATCCTGAAAGGAGGCGTGTATGGCGTTCAGCTATCAGGTCCTGGTCGGGAAAGCCGTCGATCGCAAGTTCGCGACGGCGAAGAAGAATCATTACGAGGTGCACATCAAGGCCGCGGGCGAGGACTACCGCATCGCGATCAACGTGCAGAGCGTCGACAAGTCCGAGGTGCTGTACTTCGTCGAGCCGAACTTCTCGCATCCTCTGCTCGCGCAACTCGTCGCCGTGCCGGAAGGGCATTCGCCGGTGACGCCGACCGCGAACGGCATCGCGCTCGACTACGTGCGCGGCGGCTACGTGAAGCAGTCGCAGATGCAGCCGCTGCCGATCAGCGTGCCCGGCGATGACAACGATCTCAACGACAAGCTCGACGCGCTCGTGCAGCGGGCGATGAACACGGACGGCATCGTGTACGCGTTCGGCAGCTTCTTCCAAGACCCGCCGAATACGAAGGACGAGTACTTCGGCTTCAAGCCGTCGCAAGGCATCCACGACGTGCACATGAATCAGGGCAACGATCCGGCGCACACCGGCGACGACGGCGTCTTCCACGACGGCGCGCTGCTCTTCCATTACCCGAGTCGCAATCAGTGGTCCGCGGTGTTCCTCGCGTTCCAGAGCCAATCATGGATGACGGACAACGTGACCGGCCACGCGACGACCAGCGCGCCTCCCCCGCCGCCCCCTCCCGTCGACCGTCCCACGAGCGCGCTCCGGATCATCGCCGCGCTGGCGAACTCGATCGAGGATCCCGAGATCGAGACCGTCACGCTGCTGAACGCCTCACCGCAAGACATCAACCTCGGCGGCTGGGTGCTGGCCGACAAGAACCAGCATCGCTTCTCGCTGGCCGGCTCGCTCTCCGCCGGCGCGACGCTGCGGGTGAAGATCGCCAAGCCGATGGAGCTGTCGAACAAAGGCGGCACGATCATGCTCCTCGACGACGCCGGCACCGTCGTCGACGGCGTGACGTACACGAAGGCCCAAGCCGACAAGCCGGGCTGGTCGATCAAGTTCTGAAACGGGAAAACGTAGGGCCGGCTCTCCAGCCGGCCCCATATCGATGCTGGGCCGGCTGGAGAGCCGGCCCTACATTCAATTCGTCGCGTGGTACTTCACCATGCGCCACTGGTTGTAGCCGGTGAGGTTCTTCGTCCCGAAGTGGCCGTACGGCACGCTGGCGAACGTCACCTCGCCGTTCTGGCCGGGGATGCGGCAAGTCGACGCGCCGTACACGATCGTGCCGTAGCCGATCACCTCGTCGACGCTCGACCACATCGAATACACGAACGAGCCTTCGTAGTGCGACGAGCTGTTCATCTCGGTGAGGATTTGCGAGACGCCGTAGGGACCGAGGATGCCGACGAGATAGCCGGGGTAGAAGCCGTTGACGTCGCTGCAGGTCGGCGTCGTCGGGCCGGTCATGTAGCACGCGGTCAGGCCGCGATTCGCGCCGGCGATGCCGACGAACGTGTCGATCGATGACGTCAGCGACGCGCCGAGATTGTAGTTGCCGCCGGCGGCGGAGTCGTAGGCCGAGCCGCCCTTGATCGCCTTGCGCGCGAGCGTCACGCCCATCGAGTGACAGACGATGTCGACCTTCGACGCGCCGGTGTACGCCTTCACCGCCTGGATGAACGCGCGGAGCCGCGTCAGGTACGCCTTCGAGTGGTACTGCGATGGCGAAGCCGCCGGCGACGCCGGGCCCCACGTCGTGGCGTACAACTCGGCCGACGTGTAGCCCTGCGACTTGAAGTACTGAATGGAAGACGTCCAGCCGGTGTACGGCGAGACGGTGCCGAGCGCGGAGTCCGCGTTGCCGTGGATGAAGATGACCGGCTGGTTGACGACCGCCTGTCCCGGCGTCGTGCGGCCGCCGTACGCGCCGCCCGCGACGTCCGAGCGCTGGAAGTTGTAGGACGAATAGCCGTTGGCGCTGAGCCAGTTGCGGAAGTCCGTGGAGAGCCCGTATGCGGGATCGGATTCGAGCTGGGCGGCGGCGGGAAGCGCGAGGGCGGCGAAGAGGACGAGGATGATGGAGAGATGGCGCATGGGATCGATCCTCTTATTCAATTAACCGACCGGTCGGTTTGTTCACGTGCGCGAATTGTACACGTAAGGCCAATTCTCCAACCGACCCAATCGAGAGATCGGCTGGCTGGGAGCCGGCCCTACATTCAGGTCGGAGCGGGTTCCACCGTCTCTTCGGCCGGGCCGTCCTCTTCCCGGCGGCGAATCCGCAACATCTTCCCCGCAGCCTTCGCCACCTTCTTGCGCGCGCTGTCGGCCTTCTCCCCTTCCAGCACCTCGCGCTTGATCACCTCTGCCTTCAACGCCTCGCGAAGCTCGTCGGTCTCGATCTTCACGTCCGAGAGGCGGCGCAGCTCGCGGCGGACGGTATCGAGCACGGCGTCGCCGAGGAGGACGGCGGCGAGGTAGAACTTGTTCGTGGCCTGGAGGTGATCGTGGTACGCGTAGAGCCCGGACTTCAGCATGCTCTCGCGCGTCAGGAGGAAAACGCTCTCCAGATCGTTGGCGCTCTTCGGATTGAGTGCGAGGAGGTCGATGTCGAGGACGAGCTCCGCATCGATCGGCTTGGCGAAGATCACGCGGAAGACGCGCCACAGATTGCCGTTCGTCAACGCGACCCATTCGACGCCCTGGTTCGCCGCGTAGTCGACGGCCTGCTTCGCATGACCGTCTTTCAGCTCGAGGCCGATCGCCTTCACCTCGATCAGCATCTGGAACTTGCCGTCGATGCGCGTGGCGAGATCGCAGAACGTGCCGCGGATGCACAGCTCGCGCGTGACCTCGCTGTATTTGTCGTAGCCAAAGATCTCGGCCAAGACGTCGGTCACGATCATCGACGTGTCGGACTCGTTGACGTCGCGCGCCTTCGCGCTGGTGAGGATGGGTTGGAAGCGTTTGAGGCCGGCAGCGAGGCGTTCGGCAATGCGAGCAGGAATGGCCATGAAAGGAAGACACCGATGCGAGCGAAATGTGGGGACCGGCTTCAGCCGGTCCCGGAGCGGGCTGAAGCCCGCTCCCACGTTTTCCTAACGCCCCGCCCGCAAACGAATCTCCGCGTCCAGCCGATGCCGCCCCTCCGGCCAGGCCTTCAGGAACGCGCGCCACATCGTCGGGGTGTTGATGCGCGCGGCCATTTCGAACTCGGCGCACTCCTCGCGCCAGCGGCGCGCGTCAGTCGCGCGCATCGACTCCGCGTGGCGGCTCAGATACTCGTCCCAAGCGGCGCTCGTCCCGTTTTCCCAAGCGGCGTCCCAATCGCCCGGCTCCCGTTCCGCGACGGCGCGTTGCAGCTCGCCGAGGCGGTCCCACGCTTCGGCGCGATGGAGGCCGGCGGGATGCGCCGCCAGGTACAGATTCCACGACGCGATGGTGTCGCGTTCGCGGGCGGTCGCGAACTCCGCATCGTCCGCGGCGTGACGCGCGCGGCGTTTCGCTTCCTTCCGCCGCATCCGCGCTTCGGGCGCGCGCGACGAATCCTTCCACGACGCGAGGAACGCGTCCCACGCCTCCTCCGTCTCCGCCTGGAAAGCCGCCGTGAACGCCCGAGCCTCGGCGAGCCGGATATCGGCATCGAGCCGATGACGACCGTCCGGCCACTCCTTCAGAAATTCGCGGAACGCCTGCGTCGAGCCGATGCGCACCGCCTCTTCGAATGCCGACGCCTCGCTCAACAGCTCCTGCGCCGCCGCCGCGCGTGGCGAATCGGGATGCGCTTCGAGGAACCGTTGCCACGACGCCGACGTGCCGTTCTCCCACGTCTCCTGAAACGCCGTCTCGTCGGTCGGAGTCGGAATCGGAGTCGGCGTGGAGACGACCTCCGTCTTCGCGAACGAGCCTTCGACGCGCACACGGAACGGCGCCAATGCATCGGCGAGCTCGCGCGCCGACGCGTAGCGTTTGCCGCGGTTCTTCTCCAACGCCTTGAGCACCGCCGCCTCCAGGCCGGCCGGCAGCGTGAGATTGGGATTCGCCGTAGAGAAAGCCGGCGGCGGCTCGGTGAGGTGCTTCATCAGATAGCCGTGCGGCGTCTCCGACGCGAACGGCGGCACGCCGGTGAGCATCTCGTACAGCACGACGCCGAAGCAGTAGAGATCGGCGCGGCCGTCGAGTTGTTCGCCCTCCGGCAGATGGCCGAGTTGCTCGGGCGACATGTACTTCGGATTGCCGATCAACATCCCGGCCTGCGTCGTGTCGGATGCCGCCGCGATGTCCTTGGCGACGCCGAGGTCGATGATCTTCACGAGGAGGTGCTCTTCGGCGTCGGAGGAGAGCATCACGTTGTCGGCCGAGATGTCGCGATGGAGCAGACCGCGTCTATGGATGTGCTCCAGGCCGGCGAGCACCTGCATCGCCACTTCCACCGCAAGCGCCGCGGGAAAGCGTCCGTGCGCGTTGCTCCACTGGCGCACGGTCGAGCCTTCGATGAACTCCGTGACCATGTAGCTGCCGCCGTCTTCGAGCATCGAGAAGTCGTGCACGAGCGCGACGTTCGGATGGTGCACCTGCGTCGCGAGCCGCGCCTCGCGGAGGAAGCGCGCGCGATACGACTCGTCGGACATCAGGAAAGCGCGCATCACCTTTACGCAGCGGAACGCGTTGAGGTGGATGTGGCGGGCCTTGTAGACCTCTCCCATGCCTCCCGCGCCGAGGAGCGTGAGGATCTCGTACTTACCGTCGACGAGGACGCCGGGGTCCATGATGTCCGTTGGTTAGTGCGCGGGCTGGGCGTTGCGTTTCGAGAACGTACTCCCGGGAGGCGGGCTCCCGCAAGCGGCGTATGATCGCCCGCCATGCGCATCAAGCTGCTCGCCGTCGCCCTCGCCTCGCTCTCCTTCGTGTTCGCGCGCTCGCCGGAAGACCGCACCGTCACCGACCCGCAGTCCATCGCCTCGGTGAAAAACGACAAGGCGCGGCCGATCCCGATCGAAGACCTGTTCGTCACGCGCTCGATCACCGGCGGGTCGTGGTCGCCGGACGGCAAGGAGATCGTGTTCTCGACGAACATGACCGGCCGGCTGAACCTCTGGAAGGTCGAGTCGGCCGGCGGCTGGCCGGTGCAGCTCGCCGTTTCGGAAGACCGCCAGACGGGCGGGATGTGGACGCCGGACGGCAAGTGGATCCTCTGGCAGCAGGACGGCGGCGGCAACGAGCAGTGGGACGTCTTCGGCATTCCGGCCGCCGGCGGCGCGCCGGTGAACCTCACCGCGACGCCCGAGATCTCCGAGTCCGGCCAGCTCGTCTCCCCCGACTCCACGCGTCTCGCCGTCAACTACAAGCCGAAATCCGCCTCGGTCACCGACGTTGCGGTGCTCGATCTCGCGAAGAAGACCGTGCGCAATCTGACGAACGACAAGTCCGCCGATCGCACCTGGGCCGTGGTGGCGTGGAGTCCGGACGGCAAGTCGATCTATGCGAACCGGCAGAATCCCGACGGCACGGTCGGCGAGGTGTGGCGCATCGACGCTGCGTCCGGCGCGCTGGAGAATCTCACGCCGAACGTGAAGCCCGTTTCGGTGCAGGCGAACGCGCTCTCGCCGGACGGCAAGACGCTGCTCGTGACGTCGAACGAGAAAGGCGGCTTCGACAACGTCGCGCTCATCGACATCGCGACGAAGAAGCAGACATGGATCACCGACCTGAAGTGGGAAGCGACCGGCGACGACTTCTCGCCCGACGGCAAGTGGGTCGCGTATTCGATCAATGAAGACGGTCAGAGCAACGTCTTCCTCTCGCCGGTCGGCAGCAACTCGCCGGCGCAGCGGCTGGAACTGCCGAAAGGCATCAACAGCGCCGTCGGCACGACCGGCGTGTTCAGCCCGAAAGGCGACAAGCTGCTCGTCTCGCATCAGAGCTCGATCACGCCGAACGATTACTGGCTGTATGACCTCGAGACCCGCAAGGCGACGCAATTGAGCCGCTCGGCGCTGGCCAGCCTCGACGCGGCCGCGCTTCCGCCCGCGCAGATCGTCACCTACAAAAGCTTCGACGGCACGCTCATCAGCGCGTTGCTGTGGGTTCCGTTCAATCTCGACCGCAATGGGAAAAACCCGGGCGTCGTGTTGCCCCACGGCGGCCCGACAGGACAGACCGTCGACACGTTCAATCGCAATGCCGCGGCGCTCGTCTCGCGCGGCTACACGCTTCTCGCGCCGAACGTGCGCGGCTCCACCGGCTACGGCATGGCCTTCCAGAAAATGAACTATCAGGACCTCGGCGGCGCCGATCTGCAGGACGAGGTCTACGGCGCGAAGTTCCTCGCCGCGACGGGCTACGTCGATGCGAAGAAGATCGGGATCGCCGGCGGCTCCTACGGCGGATTCATGACGCTGATGGCGATCGGCAAGACGCCCGACGTGTGGGCGGCAGCCGTCGATCTGTTCGGCATCGTCGACTGGTACACGATGCTCCAGCACGGAGATCCGCGCCTCCAGGAGTACGAGAAATCGCTCCTCGGCGATCCGGTCAAAGACCGCGCCGTGTACGAGAACACGTCGCCGATCAAGCACCTCGCCAAGGCGACGGCGCCGCTGCTCGTGTTGCAGGGCGAGAACGACCCGCGCGTACCGAAAGAGGAGTCGGAGCAGGTCGTGTCGATCCTGCAGAAGGCCGGCAAAACGGTCGACGCGCACTATTACCCGGCCGAGGGACATGGATTCCTGAAACGGGAAAATCAGATCGACTCCGTCAAACGGATGGTCGATTGGTTTGAAAAGTATTTGAAATAGTAGGCGGATTGCCTGTCCCCTATAAGTGGCGACTTCAGGCGATAATGGCACCACTGCATGGAGGCCACGCCTGCGTCGTCCGCCGAGCAGTTGCTCGTCGGGAATCTCGAGCTCGTCGAGCGGCTGATTCGCCACCTGTGTCGCAACAGGCTCGACCCGGCTGAGGTGGAGGAGTTCTCGGCCTGGGTCAAGTTGCGCCTCGTCGACAATGACTACGCGATCCTGCGCAAGTTCCAGAGGCGCTGCAGCCTGCCGACTTATCTGAACGTCGTCATCAAGCGCCTCCTCAGCGACTATCAGATTCATCTCCGCGGAAAATGGCACACCTCGGCCGCGGCGCAGAAGCTCGGGCCGATCGCCGTGACGCTCGAGCGCCTGCTCCACCGCGACCGCAAGTCGCTAGACGAGGCGGCGGCGATCCTCCAGGCCACCGAAAAGGACGCACCGTCGCGCGCGGAACTGGAGAAGCTCGCGGCGAAGCTGCCGTCGCGGCGCGCGCATCCGTCGTTCGTGAATGCCGAGGACATGACGGAGGAGCTCGCCGTTTCGCCGGAGCCGATCGAGGACGGCGCCATGGCTCGCGACCGGCGGACGACGGAGAAGACGATCGCCGTGACGCTGAAGGAAGGGCTCGCCGAGCTGTCGTCGGAGGATTTGACGATCTTACGGCTGTTGTTCGCTCAGGCGATGACCGTCGCCGACGTCGCCCGGATGATGCATGTGGAGCAGAAGCCGCTGTACCGAAGGATCGAGACGATCTACAAGAACCTGAAGAAGCGGCTGGCGAGTGCGGGCATCGGCGCGGCCGACGCGGAGGAGATCGTCGGAAGGCATGACACTTCTTTGGAAGTTGGATTGTTATTGATGGGAAATCCGGCAACGCGTTCGTCTCCCATGAAGGGGACCGGGACGGGAGAGGTACGGGGGTCCGAATGATCATCGAAACGACGGAACGCCCGCTGTGCCCCGACCCCGAGCTCCTCGGCACCTTTGCCGAGGGCTCGGCGACTCCGGAGGAAACGCGGATGCTGCGAGATCACCTCGCTACGTGCAACGACTGTCTCGAAGAGGTGGGCGAGATCGCCAGCTTCGCCGAGGAGGAGCGCAAGATCGTCCCGATGCGGAAGCGCCCGCCGCTCTCCAGCTGGCTCTGGGGCGTGGCCGCGGCGCTGGCGTTGGTGGCTGTGGGCCTGAATCAATGGAAGGCGCGCCGCACCGACTCGACGGACGCGCTGCGCCAGGCGATGCCGGCCGACAGCCGGATCATCGAGCCGAGACTGTCGGGCTTTGCGTTCCGGCCGTACGACACGAATCGCGGGCCCGGGGAGGAGCGCGACCCGGATGCAGCTTTCAAGAAGCTGACGTTCGAGACCGAGCTCGATGACCTCATCGCGGACAAATCCAAAGAGCACTCGACAGACGCGCGCCACACCGTCGCCATGGCGAAGCTGATGCGTTGGAATGCCGCGGTTCCGGAGGGCCAAGGCGTCCGGAACGTCGAGGAGGCGATCGCGGAGCTGAAGGCGCTGGCAAACGAGAACCCCAGGAATGCGCGGCTGTGGAACGACTACGCCGCGGCCGTCCTCGTCGGACGAAAACCCAACGAAGCATTCACGGCCGCCACTCGCGCTCTGGAGCTCGATCCGAGCCTTCGGGAAGCGGCGTACAACAGAGCACTCGCCTTGCGCGACCTCGGACGCGAGGCGGAGGCGAAGGCCGCCTGGCGCGCCTACGTCGCCACGGAGAAGGACGCAAGCTGGCGCGAGGACGCGAACGGCCAGTTCCTCAACGCGAACCTCCCGTAGTTGTGTATCTACGCACCTCCGTCCTCCACCGCGACACAACGTGGTTACAATGCGCGGTTGCACCAGCAGAGGAGGTCGCGATGAAGCAGCAGCGCCGCGTACGCGACGTCGACATCGATCCCGAGGCGTGTATGTTCATGGCTCGGTCTTGCCTGAGCATGAACCTCCGAAAAACGGAGCGTGTGGTCACGCGCCACTACGACTCCTACCTCGTCTCGGCCGGCATCACCGCCGTCCAGCTGCCGATGATCGCCATCATCGCCTCCGCCGAGGAGCCGAGCTTCCGGTTGCTCTCCGAACAGCTCGATCTCGACCGCTCCACGCTCTCCCGCAACCTCGCCCTCCTGCGCGAGAAAGGCATCGTCAAGATCGGGCCGTCGTCGGGGCCGAAACCGGGCCTCATCTCCCTCACTGCGAAAGGGCGGAACACGCTGCGCAAGGCGTCCGAACGCTGGCACGAGGCGCACCGCGAGTTGCAGAAGGCGCTGTCCGAGAAAACGATGACCGAAGGGATTGCGTTCTTGAAGGTGCTGCGGCGCGGGGCCCGAGGAGCGAAGGGCGGCGAGTAGCCGCGAGAATCAGCGGCGCGGGCGGAGAGAACGGGCGACGAGGCCGATGCCGCCCATGAGCAGGACGAGCATCACGATCGTGTTGAAGAGCGACGTCGGGCGGAAGTAGATGTCGAGATTCGTCACGATCCCGATGAAGATGATCACCGCGCCGGCGATCGTCAGCAGCCAGCCCAGGATCGACTTGCCGTTGAAGAAGAGGAAGGCGATGCCGACGATGAACGGGAGCAGCGACAGCCCGAACGCGTTGTAGCCCCAGAGCCGCCAGCCTCCGCTCGAGACCGTGACCTGGCTGGTCAGCAGCCACCCGCCTGCGACCGCCATCGCGAAGCCGATCAGAAACGAGCCGAGACCACCTTCCGTACCGCCGGCGCCGCGCAGGCGCGTATCGTCGCTCATGGTTTCGTCAAGATACACGAAGGGCCGCGTCGTACACGCGGCCCTTCGGAAATTGATTTCGATTGGAGCGGGCAACCGGACTCGAACCGGCGACATCAACCTTGGCAAG